>CAYUEX010000041.1:0-14741 GCA_964443855.1 uncultured Halobacteria archaeon
ATACAGAAAATTGTAATCTAAAATGCTTTCCATACAACAAGTGGGCAAACAATTTGAAGGCATCACCGCTATCAAAGACGTAAGCTTTGAAATAGAGGAGGGTGAGATAGTCGGACTCGTCGGACCGAACGGCGCAGGAAAATCGACCCTTCTTAACGTTGTCAGCGGCGTGTATCTGCCCAGTGCAGGAACAATCATATTTGACGGGGGGGATATAACCGACTTGAGTCCCGATAAGGTCTGTAAGTTAGGGATAGCGAAAACGTTCCAACTGGTTCACTCGTTTCCCGAATTAACCGCCCTCCAAAACGTCCTTGTGGGCGCGTTATTCGGCAATTCCGAGAAGATCAACATGAAGGAGGCAGAAGAGACGGCCGAAGAAAAACTTGACTACGTCGGCTACCCAATGGATAAGATCCAGTACCCTGTTAAGAATCTGAATGTTGTGGAACTGAAGCGGATACAACTTGCAAGAGCACTCTCCACCGATCCGAAACTACTCCTTTTAGATGAGGTAACCACCGGATTGAATCCGAAAGAAAGCAACGATGCGATCTCACTGATACAAAGGATAAGAGAGTCAGGGATAACGATACTCATGGTAGAGCATGTCATGCGGATCATAATGAATGTCTCGGACAGGATTGTTGTACTCCATCACGGCGAGAAGATAGCTGAGGGAACACCAGAAGAGATCGCGAAAGATGAAAAGGTTATAAGCTCATATCTTGGTGAAAAGACCTATATGTGATAACTATGCTTGAGATAAAAGGATTGAATGTCTCGTACGAGAAGGTGCAGGTGCTCTGGGGTCTCTCCTTTAATATTGAAGACGGGGAGGTTGTAACCCTTCTGGGCTCCAATGGGGCAGGGAAGTCAACTACGGTCAAGACCATACAGGGCCTGCTTAAGCCCGGATCAGGGAGCATACGTCTCATGAACACGAGCATTGATGGACTTCCTGCATACAAAATAGTTGAAGAGGGGATTGCCCTCGTCCCGGAAGGTCGGGAGATATTCCCAAAGATGAGCGTCCTTGAGAACCTCATCCTTGGAGCCTATGTTTCAAGGGCGAAGGAGATGAAGGAGGACAGTCTTGAATGGGTCTTTAGTCTCTTTCCAAAACTTGAGGAGCGAAAGGGGCAGCTCGCAGGGACAATGAGCGGGGGAGAGCAACAGATGCTTGCGATTGCACGCGCTCTGATGTCAAAACCGAAGCTCCTGATGCTGGATGAGCCATCCCTCGGATTAGCGCCGGTGATCGTCTTACAGGTCTTCGAAATCATCAAAAAGCTGAAGGAAGAGGGCGTTACGGTGTTGCTCGTAGAGCAGAACGTACACCATGCACTGGAGATTTCAGACAGAGCGTATATTATGGAAAAGGGCAGGATAATCTTAGAGGGAGCAGGCTCTGATCTTCTGAATAATCACTACGTGAGAGAAGCGTACTTAGGGATGTGAACGCAGCCTCGATTTTATCTTCGCGGGGACAGAAACGAATCCTTTAGGCAGGAATATCACGACGAGGATGAGGATCAATCCTATAAAGATCAACCGCCCATACGTCAAGCCAATGTGCCTCAAGCCCTCATCCAAGAGCGTGATGAGTATCGTCCCCAGAATCGGGCCCTCAATGGTAAAGAGACCGCCGCTTATGCAATAGATTATCGGCAAAAAGGAGAGGTCTATGGCATACACCTCAGGAGTTATATACCCAAAATGATGTATCTGCAATGCACCGGCAACCCCAGTAAAGAAGGCACTCACCGTAAAAGCCATCAGCTTATACTTGGTCACATTAATGCCCATCACCTTCGCCTCAAGCTCGTTCTCCCGTATCGCCTCGAAAGCCAATCCAATCCGGGACTTCATTATCATCCAGATGACGACCACAACAACCACGGTGAGGAGCAGCATGAGGTAGTACTCATACATGAGATAATTCGGAATCGACACAGGAAAGATCTTTTTAGCGGGCAGACCGTCCCAGCCGCCGGTAAGCCACGAAAGCTCCGCGGTTATTGTATGCGCTATGACCGCAAACCCGAACGTTACCATGGCGAGGAACCACTCTCGCAACCGAACGCAGGTGAGACCGATAAGTGCTCCGATAAAGGCTGCAAATAAACCACCGACCAGTATGGTCGCAAGAGGCGGAAGCCCAAGGCTCTTTGCAATTATCGCTGACACATACCCTCCAATACCGAAAAAGGCAGCATGTCCCAGAGAACCCTGCCCTGAAAGAGCAAGGAGATTCCAGGCAGAGGAGTACATGATAAAGACGAGCATTAAGATCAAAACTGTCAGAAGATACGTATTGATTCCTGAGATTACGGGTATGAGAAATGCCAGAACCAACGAACTAACCCCTAGCCACGCTTTTAGGTTCATCCTATCCAGCTTCAATTTATCCAGTTTCATTCTACTCTCCTTTCTCACCGAATATACCCGTCGGTCTGATAACGAGGACTATGATTAATATGAAGAAGGCTATTGTATCCTTCCATGCAGTAAACGACATGTCAAAGCCGAGTAGCCCCGCGAGGGAGTTCATGAGTAACGGCACAATGTTCTCGGCTATACCCAGGGTCAGGCCGGCAACAATAGCGCCCGGTATACTGCCCAAGCCACCGATGATAATGACCGCGAAGGCCTTGATTGCCGGAATAGCACCCATATACGGCGTTGCCATCTGACCGCTTATCACCCATAAGCTTCCGGCTGCCGCGGCAAACGCAGAACCCAACGCGAAACTGAGCATGTCCATCCGCTCCACATTAATGCCCATGAGTGCCGCAGCCTCCCTGTTCTGGCTTGTAGCACGCATCGCTCTGCCGGGTGTGGTTCGCTTCATGAACAGTTGGAACGCAATTAAGGATACGATGGTGAATATAATGATGATGAGGTAATCCAGTGGCAGCCGGATAGATCCCATGGGAACTAAAACGTTGCTGTATGGACTGCGGATGGATCGTGTGTCCGTTGACCATAATAGCGCCACAAGATTCTGTAAGAGATAGATCAAACCCAGACTGAGAAAGATCTCGTTTAACTTACCGGTGCCCATAATCGGGCGGAAGCCAAGTCGTTCAATAAAAACGCCGAGGACTCCCATAAGAAGCATTGCAAGTGGTATCACGAGATACGGATCAATGTGGGAATAGGTATAAATCCAGAAGGTTGCGTAAGCGCCGAGCATCAGCAATTCCCCATGGGCAAAGTTCACGACCTTCATGACACCGAAGATCAAGTTCAGACCGATGGCTAAGAGAATATAAATGCAGCCTGCGTAGAGGCCCCATACCAAAATCTGAATCAGAAGACCAATGTCCATAGTGTTGAAAATAGCTAAGAAAATAAAAAGAGTTACGAGCCCGCAGGCCCGTACCCATCTTGCAATACAAAATCCGTTTCCTTTACGCTATTAGGCAAGACAACCGTCGCTCTCTGTTCTCCCGACATTCTCGTTCGCTTCGGTTTCACGGTAAACGCCGTCATTGTCCTTTTTGCCTTTGTTTTTTCAGCGTAGCCTACGTTACTTCTGTCTTCTCAGCACCAGATAGCCCACTGTAAGCAGACCTGCAATAGCAAACACCGCTTCGAAGCCTGGCTCTTCAGGCGTTGGTGTCGATGCTTCAGCTGGTGCTGCTGTAGTCCCCGGTGTAGCTGTTGCCGCCGCAGATGTTGGTACTGGTGTTGCTGTTGGCACGTGTTCGCTTCCAGGCTCGTACCAATCCGGCAATACAAAATCTGTCTCCTTTACGCTGTCAGGCCAGACAATCTTTGGTCTCGTTTCACTTACTGATGCATCCCATATCAGCTGCTGCATGTAAAGCTCGAACTTGCTCTCTCTGTAATCAGGCGAAAAGGTTATCACCCCGTTTTCCATTGCCTCCACAATCTGTGGCATTTCGATCTCAGCCAATACAGCTCTGACCGCTTCCTTATCCAGCGTTCCGGCATTCTTCACCGCTTCAGCTGCGATATAAACCCCCTCATAAGTGGATGCTCCCATCATACTTGGAGGAACGCCCCATTTAGCCTCGAAGTCTCGCTTGTACTGTACAACAGTGTCATGGATATCTCCTGCAGGAATAGTATATGGACTGAATCGGCTCTCCTGTATGGAGTATTCGCCCCATCTCTCCACTCCTGTGTAGTAGTCGGGATCGTCACAACACTCGACGGAAAGGTAGATGGTGTTTAATCCCACATCTCTCCTTCCCTGAGCCACGATGAGTTTCTGCTCGTTAACGAATGCAGCCGGGTAGACGACATCCGGATTAGCGGCTTTTATCACCGTCAGTACGGTTCTGAAGTCTGTCTCACTCATCGTGAACTTCTCTGCAGCGACAACATCAACGTTAAGGTTGTGTTCATCAATAGCTTTCATTATTCCATCGTAAACGCCTTCACCATAAGCGCTTTCCTGGTAGAGGACTGCAAGTTTGAGCTTTCTGTCTTCCGGGAAGTCGAAGCGCTCGTTTATCGCAGGTTTTATAATCTCGTCCACGAAGAGGAGCGTATCCTTGCCGTAATCATCCGTTGTCGGGCAGTGATGGAAGAAATATGATGTGTCAATGTCATCCCTCCTTGTTATTATAGGAGAAGACGCGCCGGTTATAATGAACGGTACTTTATGCTCCGCGGCAACAACCTGATCAGCTTTCGTGATACCACTCGAAAACCCGCCGATCAAAAGGTCCACCTCGTCCACGGTAATCAGCTTCGTTACGACATTAACACCGGTTGCCGGGCTTGTTCCCGTATCACCCTTAATGAGGGTAATCAGCTTATTAACGCCGTTGACTTTCACCCCGCCCTGAGCGTTTATCTCGTCCGCTGCCAATACAGCAGCCTGCCACATATCCGTTCCAGTCGTACTCGCACCCCCAGTCAGAGGCGCAACAACGCCGATCTTTATCTCGTCCGCTCCGTTCTCCGCTCCTGCCAATTGTCCTAAACCGCTCGCCAGCACCAATGAAATCACTACTACAGTAAATAAATTCCTATACTTCATGTCAATCACCTCGCTAATTTCTTTCTTGTTAGATAAACTATTTAAGCTTTTCTATTCTGTATTAAAAGCAAAGGGCGGTACTCATTTGATTTGAGCGATTTCATAGGAACATTTTACAAAGTCACGTCAAATCCGGTCTTTATAGTGGGCGGGTTGCGGAAACCGGTGTTTTTATGGATCTATTCCCTCATTAGATTCATGGCTTTCTGGGATAAAGATGCGGAGACGCTCCCTCGCGATAAACTCGAAGCTTTACAGGTTAAGCGTCTGAAGGATACTGTTTCCCGATGCAAAAAATCGATCTTCTACAGAAAACGGCTAAAGGATATCGATGAATCACGATTCAGTAAGCCCAAAGATGTAACTCTGCTTCCGTTTACAACAAAGAATGACTTGCGTATGAACTATGACTTTGGTCTGGTAACCGTGCCACGGGATGAAATCGTGCGGATGCATTCCTCCTCGGGTACCACCGGCAAGGCTACCGCCATCTTTCATACAAAGAAGGATATCGAGGCGTGGTCTGATCTTGTTGCACGGTGTATTGTTATGACCGGGGCGAACAAGGCTGACGTCTTCCAGAATATCATCAGTTATGGCATGTTCACTGGCGGGCTCGGTCTTCATTACGGTGCTGAGAAGGTTGGTATGCTCGTCATCCCATCGGGTGTCGGCAATACAAAACGCCAGATACAGTTAATGAAGGATTTTAATACCACCGTCTTCCATGCAACACCCTCGTACATCTTGTATGTCTCCGAAGTCATGGTTCAGGAAGGCCACGACCCGAAGGAGTTTGATTTACGTATCGGTTTTGTGGGTGCAGAGCCGCATTCTGAGCAGAGCAGGCAAAAGATTGAGGATATTTATGATATCACTGCTTTCAACTCATATGGTATGTCTGAACTTAACGGTCCCGGCGTAGCCTTCGAATGCGAAGAAAAAAACGGCATGCACCTGTGGGAAGACCATTACCTTCTCGAAGTCGTTGATCCTGCTACCGGCGACGTGCTTACCCCGGGAGAGGAAGGCGAGCTTGTTATTACAACGCTCGGTAGGGAAGCCATGCCCATCATCAGGTACCGAACCGGTGATCTTGCCCGAATCGTCGACGACGGTGAAAAATGCGCCTGTGGTAGGGAGCATGTGCGGATCTCTCGTATCAAAGGCCGTACTGACGATATGCTCATCGTGCGAGGGGTCAATCTCTATCCCAGCCAGATTGAGGATGTCCTCATGAGTTTTCCTGAAGTTGCAACAAACTATCAAATCAAAGTGGAGCGAGAAGGCACGCTCGATTCCCTGACTGTTATGGTCGAGTTGTATCCAAAAATGTTTGACGGCGACCTCAGGAAGCTGAAGAAGCTCGAATTAGACATTCTAAGGTGTATCCAAGAAGAGATTGTGGTAAGGCCGAAAATAGAGTTTCATGAGCCCGGCAGCTTGCCGAGAACAGAAGGCAAGGCGGTGCGGGTGATTGATACGAGGGAGAGGATGTAACATGGTTAAACAGCTCAATATTTTCTCGGAAAACCGGCCAGGCAAGCTTGCGCAGATAACCGGGGTGTTAGCTGATGCAAACGTAAGTATAAACGCTGTGAAGATCTCATCGGTCGAGAAGTATGGTATTTTAAAGTTCCTGGTTGACGACCCAGAGAGGGGCTTTCGTGCATTCAAGCAGGCGGGCATCACCGTTTCCTTGAAAGATGTTTTGGCTGTTGAAGTGACCGACAAGCCAGGAAGCTTGCATCACATGCTGAGTATCTTGGGGAAAGAAAATCTGGATGTGGAGGACTGTTACGGTTTTGTAGTAGAGAGCAAGAAGAAGGCAATAGCAGTTTTGGAACTATCGGATCACGCTGCAGCTAAGAAAATACTCGAACAGCATAAATACCGCTTAATAGGTAGTTCAGAACTATATAACCTTTGACTCAAATCTCGGATTTTCTATGAAAAGTTTATAGGAAATAAGCTAACCGAGAAAAAAAAACCATACAACTTTATAAGGTGCATACCGCCATCTCACATCTTATGATACTTGGATTACCTACAATCACCGTCTTTACCGTCGGAGGTGCTTTTGGTCTTATCGTTCTGGTACTCCTTTTATGGGGCTTGAAATTCCGGGAGGTTCGCTGATGGCGGATATCATCACAACGACGATCATCGGGCTATACTTCGTTCTTCTTATTGGCATTGGCGCATGGGGATCGAAAAAGGTTCGTACAACAGAGGACTACATCGTTGCAGGGAGATCGCTGGGGTTCTGGGTCTTCACGATCTTGATGGTGGCGTCCATCTGCAGCGGCATGACGCTTGTTGGCGTTAGTGGACTGGTTTTGCATCTGGTTGGCCAAGTATCTGGGAGCAGCTTTTTGTTCCGCTCGCCGCTGCGTTCTGTATCATCGTCTTTGGTGTGAAGATCCATCATGTCGGGAAGCAAGCGGGGTATATGACCGTTGAAGACTACTTTGCGAACCGATTTGAAAGTCCCAGGGCAATTCGTGGCTTAAGCGCCATTGCAGTGTTGTGGTTTCTGCGATCTACCTCGTGGGACAGTACACCGCGATCAGCATCGTGCTTATCTGGCTCTTTGATATTCCACGCTGGGAGGCGCTGCTCATTGCTGTTATTATCATCACCATGTACACAGTTATCGGCGGCCTTTACGCAGTTTCCTGGACGACCCTGGTACAAGGTGGAATTCTTATTCTCGGCGTCTTTTTTATGGCACCGCTGGTGATACTTAAAGCAGGCGGTCTTACACATATCAACGAAGTACTGGCTGGCCTCGATCCAAATCTCGTCCAGCCATGGTTTCCTTCACCAGTGTATGCAAGCTACGCCTTTTGCACGCCTGAATTTCTTGTCTCGTTTGGCTTACTGCTCACTATAGGGCTTGCCGTTGCACCGCATGTCATCAACAACGTACTTGCAGCAAAGGAAGACCGGTACTTCAGATGGTCGCCGTTGATCGCCTTCGTGCTCTACGCGGTCGTGATGTTCCTCGTAAAATTCGCGGGGTTCGCTGTACGTGTGCTTGTTGAGGAAGGACAAATTACGCTTCCCGCGGTGAAAAATGCACAGGACTACGCCTTTGTGTACGGGTGTCCAGCATGCCACCCCCAATATCTTTGTGTGGGGGCATCTTTGCGGTGATTGTCCTCGCGGCGGTGATGTCAACGACAGACCGTCTCCTGCTGACCATTGGTACTATGTTCTCCTGGGATATTTACCGAAACATCCTCAAACCCAGTGCAACAGACCGCGAAGTTCTCATGGTGAGTAAGATCGCCGTCATCGTAGCCGCAGTAGGAACGCTCCTGCTTGCAATCAACCCGCCAGAGATGCTTGCATGGCTCATCTGGATGGGGATCGGTGTGATGCTCGCGACTTTCGCTGTGCCACTCCTTGGCGGGCTGTACTGGCGCCGAGCAACAAAAGAAGGTGCTATTGCCAGTATGGCACTTGGCCTTATTAGTGCGGGCGTCTTTGGATACTGGCATCAGTTTGTGGCGGAGCTTCCGGTGCATTTCAGCTTCTACGCGCTGGTTATATCCATCGTGACGATGATTGTGGTTAGCTTGGTGACGAAACGGAACAGTGAATCTACTCTTGATGCAACCATGACCGGCTGGTATATTCAGCCGAAATGAGGGTTTCGGGAGAGAGATCCTTTGTCAAGAGGGATCACAGTGGAATACCGCAATCTTTAGCAGAAATAGCGGAACGATTAGGCTTTCTGTATCTAGAATTAAAAATAAATGCAGTATCAGAAATCTTTTTATGCATTGTTGATGAACCAACAAAGAGATGCAGGAAAATAAATGCGATGTTCTAGTGGTGGGCGGGGGGCCCGCAGGGTGCTGTGCGGCTTTTTTTTCTAAATTGTTAGATAAGGATAATAAACGTGAAGTTGTGCTCTTAGAACGATTAGCGGATCGGAAATTTTCGCAGTATCATGATATGTGCGGAGAAGGAGTAAATGAGGACTTATTCAGCGATATTTCTCCAATTAAATCATCCTGTATCCTAGAGAAGATAAGAAAGGTACGCGAATATTGGCCAGGAGACATAGAGATAGAGACCTCAATGGATGGGTATATTATTGATAGACCACTTTTTTTGAACGGTATCATCGATCAATACGTTAAGATAGGTGGGCAATACATCCAGAATTCGTTAGTTGATTTTGTAAATAAGGAAGGAGAGATCAAAGTAAAGCTGAGCGATGGGGGATTCGTGAAAACAAAATATCTTATTGCCGCTGATGGTGCTAATTCATTAATTCGTAAAAAGCTTGGAATCAAGGGCAGGATTAAACCTTTCATCCAATATGTAGTGGATGAAGAACCTGAGCATGATACCCTGACTTTTGAGTATGACGAGAAGTGGAAAGGAGATTATAAGTGGGTATTTCCGCATGGTGAAACTACAAAAGTTGGTCTCCCCTTTCTTAAGTATAGCGACAGAGAAAAAATCGAAGGGAAAATTTTAGCAAAGCAAACGAGGATGATCGGCTTTGGCGGTATAGAGAATAACGTGCATGGGAACACCCTACTGGTTGGAGATGCTGCTTGTCACAGCAACGCGATAACGAAAGGAGGGATTAGACCGGGTATGGTATCAGGGAAGATGGCGGCGGAAGCAGTAATCAATGACAATCCCTTAGAATATGATGAAAAGTGGAAAAAATCGGGCTTCTCATCTCTTATATTTTTGCAGGCTTTTAACAGGCTAAAGGAAATGGATAACCGAGAATTGGCAAGGCATATGAAACCTTTCAGGAAAGGCTTTAGCTTCTTTTCAACGATTAAATCGTTATTGTTTTACAGAGAATATTTAGAAATATACAAGGCTTATGATTTATCGAACAGGGTAGGATGGTGATCAAATGCGTTATGAGGATCGACCCTCTAATTGGTCCTTTAATATCTAAAGACGGATATGGCACGAGAAGGATCAATAAAGATTTTCCCATCTTTTGAAGGGAAGTATTTAAACTCAAGATGTAAGACATGAATAAGGGAAATAAAATGTGCGAATTTTGTAAGAAACACGGCGGCGGCAAGAAGTGGTATTTTAACCCGAAGAATTACAGCAAGGAAATGGGTGAGGCAAGGATAGAGTTCTTAGAAAAAATCGCCGGGAAATATTTTGGAAAAATGATGATTAGCGATTGTGAAACGGTAGAGCAGCTTAAAAATATTCCTGTCTTGAACAAATTAGCCCTGAATTTAGGGGAGAAATACTTGGAAAGAACCGTTGGCGGACAGATTATTCCAATAAATGACGCTTTAAATGTTCTGGAGCTTTGTGAAAATCCGGCGATAATGCCATGCGAGTGCAGACGTATCGCAGGCGAAGAGAAATATTGTTGTTTTCATTTTGGGCTGATACCCGAACTCTATGAAAAGGCGAATCCTGACGATTACATGGAAGAAGTATCGGTAACGAAAGCTGAGAGATTATTACGTGAATGGGACAAAGAAGGCCTTTACCATAATATCGTGTGGGGTAAAGCACCGTATGTAATTAGTATGTGTAACTGCACACCGGCTTATTGTATAGCACACAAAGGGCGATTTGTTACTGGTTTAAAAAATTCAATGCTCAAAGGCGAATATGTTGCACGAGTTGAGGACGAAAAATGCCAAGGATGCAAAACTTGCTTGACACGATGCCAATTTGGTGCTATTTCCTTCAACGTGGATCACGTAAAAGCTTTCATAGATATAAGAAAGTGCACTGGATGTGGACTGTGTGTAACTGAATGCCCGAACAATACAATACAACTAATCGAGCGTCAATTTACCCCTGCTAAAAATTTATGGTAATGATGGATATACATATAGGTTTTGGAAATGAATAAATATTGCTAAAGGTACATGAAAATTAAGATAGACTACAATAAGTGCAAAAATCCTGATAACTGCATGAAATGTGTTCAGATATGCCCCGCGAAGATATTTGTACTAAAGCCGGCAGATAAAAAGAGTTCTTACGTTAAGACATGCGAAATAAAAGTTTTATTTAAAGATTTATGCAATGGTTGTATGAAATGCGTAGAAGTATGCCCAGAGCATTGCATAAATGTCGATTTTTGATAGAATAACTTTTTTGATTCCATCGAAAGATTTATATAATGGTTCCTTCTTGTGGACAGATAATTAAAGGGGGTCAGAAAGATACAACCAAATTTTATAAAAGTGAGATTACACGAAAGGGCTATGAGCAATGATAAAAATAGAGAAGGGACATGGAGTTAACAGCCGCAAGGATTTCAACTAATAGTAGTGTAGTATGAGAATGACGAAAATAAAAAGGTGGAATATCTTTTCCATTCTTGTCATGCTCTTATTGGCAGGTATACCAAGAGCTGCAGCAAGTCCCTATCAACTCATCTCAGAAATCCCCCTTCTTATTAATCTCTTCCTGTTGATAAATATTTTTCAACTTTTGGTAGCTACTGTAATGATACAAGAAGTCAAGAAAATATCAGCCTCTTCAGTTTGGAATAATCTACACATAGCTAATTCCTTCGATGTACTTCACGTGGGGGGATTGGCAATAATACTGAATAGACACTATTTTATCACAAATACAAATATTTTATTTGCAATCGTTATACTCTGCACTAATGCCATATTTATAGTTAATATAGCAGAATACTTGCTGATAAAGCCTCTTTCAAAAAAGAAAATAAATGTGCTTAAAATGCAATATATCCCGTTTTATATTTTTTTCTCTTCTGTTATTTGGTATTTTTTTGCTAGCTTTATTTCGTTTGTAGATTTTCCAAGCTTTCAAAATACCGCCCTTCTTTTCATTTTTATACTTTTGTTTATTTTCGTTATTTTTTATACCCTTTACGATTTTCTATTTCTTTCAAAAAGTTATGCAAAGATAGGTTTTGTTAGTATACCCTTTTTTGTGGGGAGTGCTGGCCCAGTTTCACTCTTTTTATACTCTGCTTTCGTATTCTACATTGCACATAATAATTTTTATTTAGAGTATTATTATCTATTGCTTTGGATAATCCCTAATATACTTGGTCTGACTTATTATCTGAACTTTGTAGTCAAATACCCTTCCCTCCTCCAACCCAAATGGAAAGCCTTGATGCCCTTTGATCTTGCAAAAGTTACCGCCGCCATAGCCCTCGCATTTTTAGCAGTATCTCTCTACTTTACAACAAAAGAATCTCTGGATTTCATCATTCTCCAGAACATTCCGCACATTTTTGGTATCGCTTTTCTGCTTCCTGTTTTCCTCGCGGTGCTATTAATCTTCACGTATCTCAAAACCATGGCATCTCGAACAAAATTGAGATACTGGGGATACCAGAAATACGGCCAGTACATCCACGTAGCCGTAACGTTCTATGTCTTCGGTCTGATATTCCTCTCATGGAACAATGCATCGAGCAGCACGAAGATGTTATTTACACTGTTCGGACTCGTTACTTTTGCATTTTATCAATCCTTTGCCATGGATTTGTATACGATTCTCAAAGACCAGAATATCAAACCTATCTTTGACAAATTGGACGTCTTGCTCTCTATCGTATTCTTCTGCTCATCATTCCTCTTTATCCTTTTTGGAATTTCACTTTCCTATGGGTGGTCATCGGGATTTATAGGAATTGAATTGATCTCGTATCCGCTGATACTCTTATTCATCGCTTTTTTCTTAATCGCTTTTGGATCCTATTTGAGCGTCACGCACAAGGGGTTCGAGGAAATTATGCGGAAGAATATATGGAGTGAGCTGTCCTATCTGTTCGCATTTATCGCATTTATTTTGGTCTACTTTATCTATACCGCTTTAAACACCAACCTACAACAATTTCCTTACCATAATTTCGCCTTCATAGGATACCTTGCCGTTCTGATAATAGAGATACTATCTACAACGGCATTGGCGGGGCAATTTAAATACCAAAGAGCAAGAGAGGAGAATCTCGATTATCTTTTAAATTCTCATGCTAGCAACTTTTTCCGGACTGACTATTTAGAGGAGTTGTGGGAAAAGACACTGGGTCAATATGTGGCTGATGAAGTAAAAGAAATTGGATTTGACCCTTCAAGACGTCAATTTAACCTTGAAAAGACGGATGAGAAAACGAGGCTAGAAGTAGCCGTGAGACTGCTGCTTGGAATGTTTAAGATACCTGATGTGGAAAAGATGACGATTTCAGAAAAATCCCTAGAAGATATAAAGGGAGAAATTGCTGATATCTTGAACGAAAAGATTTTAATGCTCCCGGAAGATTTACGCTGCGAATTTGATGAGCACAGGTATTATCCAACACTCTATGAGAATACCATTAATAATATCGTTAAACGCTTAAAAACGTTCATTCCTCTCTCCGAGCAGAAGAGGATTTTTGAAAAGTTGAAGAGAAGGGAGGAACTATTTACTACTACCCATTTTGAAGTGGACGAGATAAGGGTAAAAGAGGGAACGAGGTTCTCCAGAGATGAGTTCTTAAAACTGCTCAAAGTGTATCTTGAAGTCATCGAGGGAAAATTCCCGTTCAAACGTTTTCTCATGGATGAACTGGTAAGAGAAGAGATAAAAGAGAGGCTGGAACTCTACAATGTTACGGTTGGTGACGTGCTTGATAGAGTGCCAACAGGCGTTGAGGAGATGGATAAGATGATGGCGGGTGGATTAGCAAAAGGGAGTACAACGTTGCTAATTGCAGAAGAAACGAAAGCGAAACAGCGGATTCTTCTCTCGTTTATTAAACAAGGGCTGACAGAGGGGTCTATCGCTATTTATGCTACCTCTAAACGCCCATTCCAGCAGATAACGGGTGAACTGCGGATGGATGTTGACGAATTAACGAATTTCATGATTCTCGACTTTTATGAAACACTTTATGCAGAAGATCGAGTATCTGAACTGGTAGAGGAGGGGAATCGAATAATCGTTCCTTTAAGCAAGATATTGTTCCAACGGAGCATTGTAAAGACCATAAAAAGCCAGCCAAAAGATGCGCCAAAAATAGTTATTCTCGATGTGTATGATGACTTTTCACGGTATTTTAGTCCCGATGAGACATTCGAACTGCTGCAGAACCAAATGGAAGGGTTAAAACGGTGGAACTGTACCAGCTTAATCGTACTCGATCCGTATTCGTATTTAGTAAAAAAGAAGGGTATAGACGATGTGAAGAAGAATTTTGAGAATGTTATGATCCTCTCAGGTGAAGATAAAGACGCCCAGATGTTTATAGAGAAATTGTATCATGGTACGCCGTCCAAACATATTATTCATCTACCATGGTGAGAATACAAAGTGACTTTTTTCGCTCTTAGGTTCTCGGCCGCTGATGAGCAAATCGTCAAAATTTTGTTTTTAAAATTCAACTACCCCCTTGTTAGAGACTTTTTATTGAAGCGGGAAGAATCGAAGCAAGATACTTTTGATGAGTTCCATGAATTACTATTACTGTCGTTGTAAAACGTTTCGTTTTTCCCTTTTGTTTAAGGAGAGTATTTGCTTCCTCCGCTTCTTCGTAACACCTTTTTTATTTTTGTATAATCGCCTTGTATAAGCGTCAGAATCTAACTAAAACGCCGTGGTGCTGCGTAAAAGAAGAATTGGTTGAGCGCTTTTTTGTAAAAAAGATAATTTCGGTTTTGACTACTTGAATTTGTTCAAGATGATAAATGCGAGTTGGAATCTTTCAACTCTGGGACGGAGATGGGGC
>CAYUEX010000042.1:0-14621 GCA_964443855.1 uncultured Halobacteria archaeon
CCTGCTGCGCTCAAATAGCCAACGCTCAAATACATCCTTACCACGCTTGCGGCGCTTGCTACGGGCATCGGCAGCCTCGTCGCTTACGTTATCCCCAAACCTGACATGCGGTATCTCTCGATCAGTTTAGGCTTTGCCACGGGCGTCATGATCTTTGTGGCCTTTGTCGATCTTTTCTGCAGTGCAAAAGTCGACATCGGGCTCTTCCGCGCCAATGTCTTTTTCTTTATTGGCCTGCTCCTGATTCACGGTCTTGACCGCTTCATCCCGCACATACACCTTGATGGTCAGGCGGACACACACTGCGATCGACTCTGCCGGGGTGGGATCATGACCACGCTCGGTATCGGGCTCCACAACTTCCCGGAAGGCTTGACGGTCGCGCTTGTCTCGTTAGCGAACATAAAACTGGGTATACCCATCGCCATCGCCATTGGACTCCACAATATCCCGGAAGGCGTAGCCTGCGCGGTGCCACTCTATTGCGCCACGGGCAATCGTGGCAAGGCCTGTCTCTACTCGTTCCTTGCTGGGATGACTGCGCCGCTCGGTGCGATTCTCGCTATTCTTATCCTCTTGCCCTTCTTGAACACCTTCGTCCTCGCCGCTGCGATCGCGTTCGTCGCCGGAATAATGGTCTTCATCTGTTTCGACGAGCTGATCCCTATCGCCAACCGGTACGGCAGCGAGCACCTCACCAATATCGGTATCATTATGGGAATTTTTGTCATGATGGTCGCGCTTACGCTCTTCGAATAAAGCGCTATGGTGTGCTGGGTAGGGCACTGCAAAAAATATTTTTCAATTTTCTGATTGAAAATACTGCTTCAGGTTCTTACATCAGGTACTTACGCCAACTTCCTATCCCTTTTTAAATATCATTTACCTTATAGAAGGTAGGTTGACCACGAGTGGAGGTAGAAAGATTTAAAAAGTTATAAAATGAAAATACTTCTTATACAAAAAACTTTGGAATGGGAATATAATTTAACTATAAAACTTTTTGAGCATAAACAACAATAGTGTTTGTTAGGAGTAAGTATCTGCGACACCATCTGAAAAGGGGGGAAAACATGGAGGTAAAAAAAGGAGAAAAATGAAAGGAAAATCGACAGGGGTATTGCTAATAGCAGGACTGATAGTGCTTTCAGCAACGGCATTATTTGTAATGCCGGCAGTAGCTCAAGAGGAGGATCCGGTATTATGGGTGGTTCCTGAGAATCCTACCAGATACATTAGTTCCAGTCCCGTTGACGCTTTAGACAAGACCTTAGTTGAAGATGTTTCTATGGGTACCGAGTTCTCAGGCAACGTCTTAGTATTATGTCAGGCGGTAGGGCAGCACCCCATAGCCGAGGATGTGTACTTAAGGTTTTTCGTATATGATGCCGCGAATATACAGGATATAACAATAGGAACAGCAAAAGGAATACCGCTAGGCTCACCAGTAATCGATGAAAACACTGAATCTGATCCTGTGGTAAAGGTGTTAGATTTCGAAGGAGTAAACTGGGGAGGATGGAGAATTGGAGATGGTGTCGAATATTTAATTGGAGATATACCTTTTTCTGGAGGGCCTTCCATAACAGGTAATTTCGATCCTGCTGAGGGATATACTATAGCTGATTTTCACCCGGAGAATGCTTACTATTATGTCAAGGTTCCGTTCACCATTCGCTTTGATAGTCCCTCAGAAGACGGATTTGTGCTATACGTCTACGCGGAAAATTGTCTTGCTGGGAATGATTGGGCTCATACGGCCTATTCACATGACGCTGGGTATTACCATGAAATCCCAGAATTCGCAACGATCGCCATGCCAGTCGCTTCGATACTTGGATTACTGTTCTTCTTCAATCACCGCAAACGCAGAAACGTATGATCTAATTTTTTAATTTTTTTTCTTATTTTTTGTTTACAATAGATTACGCTTTAATCTCATCGACGATCTCTTCTATCGTATCCGCACCAGTCTCTTCAAACTCCACGTACGCGTCATCCAGAACGTAAAATGCGCTCTTTTGCGCTATGCTCTCCTTCGTGATCAGTGTATCGATCTTCTTCGTCACGAGAAGTTCCGCAACTTTAAGCCCCTTTCTTCTTTCTAACGCGACATAGGGATTCTTTATAAAGCGTATACAGGTCAGCTCGTTATCATTTACTCGTATCTCAAAAAGGCAGAAATACTCAGCCTCGCCAAAATGCGCTGAAACACTGGATTTCAAACCGTTATCCTCCGTACAGGGAACCGCATACCGTACAAACGCCTTCTTCTCCGGCTCCATGTGTATGATTACTCGGTCGACATTTTTTATCTCCGATTTTATCCGCTCTTCAATCTGATCACTCAATTCATGCGCTTCTTCAAGCTCTTTGAGGTTCGTTTCTAACTCGATCTCAATGAAAATGAATTTGCCTGAGCTGCGCGCTTTCAGTGAGCGGAGCTTTCTCACACAGCAAAGTTCTGTGACGATTTCCCGTATTCGGTTCAGCCCCTCGTAATCGATCGACGCGTCCAGCAGCACTTTGACCGAATCTTTAAAAATCTCGTATCCCGCTCTGAAGATGAGTACCGAGACCGCAATACCTGCAATCGCATCAAGCGAAGAGAAACCAAATCGATAGCCCACCAGCCCTAATAATACTGCTAAGGACGATAGGGCATCTGATTGTGTGTGCTGTCCGTCCGCGATTAAGCTGGGTGAATTGAGCTCTCGGCCGATCTTGAGCTTATAAATGCTCAAAAGTACGGTAACGACCAACGAAATCAGTGCGGTAGCAATGGCGTAGGGCAGATTCGTTAAGCTCACCACGCCAAACTTTTCGACCGAGGTGATGATGATCTCGTAGCCCGCATAGAAGATCGCAAGCGCAAGGAAAAGGCTTGCTATATTTTCAGTCTTATAAAATCCATAGGGGAACTCCTTTGTGGGCTTGCGACTTGAAATTTTGAGGCCTATAAAAACTCCGATTGAACTGATAGCATCGGTAAACGAGTGAATTGCATCTGCAATTAGGGCAATACTTCCCGAAAGGATGCCAATAAAATATTTTACAACCGCCAGCAAGGCGGATACGAATATTGATAGTAACGCGGCTTTTTTATCGCGCTCTAACGGAACCATCGTCTTTATATATTCTTCTGACAACGGTATAAAGGGTACGGGAGACCATCCTGTTAGTAATGAGCAATGTTAAACGGGTTTTTTGAGCATTACAGCTTACAAGTGGCGAGAATAAAGTGGCATCATGGGGCACCCGATTTTTATAAGTTTATTATGTAAAAAATTATAAAAATAAGTGGAGGTATGAAACTGAGACAGACACCATGAAATCGTATGAGTTAAAATTGGAAGAGGCGAAAACACTACCCGATATCTTTGAAATCGTAAAGGATGTTGTAAGAAAAATTATGCGTACTGGTCGGGCTGGATTGACGCTCGGATTAGCTGAGATGGGTGGCGACGAAGGTTGTTGGATTGGGGCCTTCTATCCCGTGGGATCGACGACAATCATCATGAACAAGACCTCCTTGAGACGGATATCCGAGACCGATTCACAGTTGTTTAATGCGTACGCCTTTCACGTCTTATTGCACGAGTATATCCATTCCTTGGGCTATATTGACGAAAAAAAGACCCTGAACTTAGTATACTGGATCTCCCGTGAGATCTTTAGTGAGGACCATATCGTCACGCAGATGGCAATTGACATCAGCAAATTCTTCCCGAATATCACGTATCCTACAAAGGAATTCCACCCGGAAAATCTTGAAAAAATAAGGCTCGAAATGATCGCAGACTTCGACCGATCGAGTATCAATTACATACTGTAAAGCCGGTCGTTTGTGGTCATTGCACCTGCGTTACACGTTCTTAGCTTCGCTTTTGCGGCGGTAATGCGGGAGAAAGAGCAGCGCCCTTTTTCTGATTCGCCTGCGGAATGGCATAATAAAAAAGAAGAAAGAGAAGGAGGGGGGGTTTAGATGCCTTCTTGAAATAGGAGCTCCGTTCGTACAAATTTTTCGTAATCTTCTGGACTTATTCCACCACAATCTGGGCACCAATAGACCTCTGAATTCTCTACATCCTTCCCGGTATTAATTTCGATTGTCTTATAAAGATAACCTAAGACGCTCTTCGCGCACTTCTCACACACACCTTCCTGTTCTGTCGCGATTATCTCGAAAAGACCTACCTTCTTTCGATATTCAAACTTTTCGCCCGGCGTTTTCTCCCAATCAGACGGGAATTTTATTACCATTTTACATTTCACCTTACGTAAAAAACTTGTTTCGCAAGCATATAAAAGTATGGCATCGTCACGTGGTTTAAACGGTATCGAAGAATGCCAGATTTACCACGGTGACCGCCCTACTTACTGCAGTATAGAATGATTTTGATGAACCTTCCACGTAGCAAAAACATTCGCAGCAGTAACTTTTTCATAACCAAGAAGAGAATGAGTACCTATGAGTTCCGTACGTAACGTTCGCGCGGTCAAAGAACGATTTCAGTGCGCTGAAGCGATCGTGGAGATCAGGGGCGACCTCGTTTACAAACGGCGAATCGAGAAGCGGTACCGGGTAAAAGAGTTAGATACGCGCTTACGAAAGGAACGCACGAAGAGTGAGGCAAAACTCATCTCGGAAGCGCGGCGAAAAGGCGTACCCACGCCCGTTATCTTTGACGTCAATGAGTACGTATTAGTCATGGAGAAGATAGAAGGAGAACTCGCGCGGGAAGTGATTACTGAGCCGCTCAGCGAACGGATAGGCGAGTTCGTCGGTATCCTGCACAAAAGCGGGATCATTCACGGCGATTTGACCACATCCAATATCATTGTAGGGGATCGCATCTACCTTATCGATTTCGGATTGGCCTTTATCGAATCGAATACAGAAGCACGTGGCGTTGACGTCCACGTATTTTTCCAAAGTCTTCAGGGCACGCACGAAGCGTACGAGCAATTAAAAAGGGCATTTACCATTGGCTACAAACGTACGTTTCCTCAAGCCACGCAGGTGCTCAAGCGAACGGTGGAAATAGAGCGCCGGGGACGCTATGCGGAACGATAATTGTCACTTACGAAATGGAAACTTCTCTAAGCTGCGAATCCCAAATATGCCTACTACTTCAATTTCTTCCTAATGGGCTCCAGCACCTCATTGAGATATCTGGAAGTATTATTCTTCAGATCTAATGGGTGTATTTCTCCCTTTACATAATCACGTTCGAGCTCTTCATAGTTTTGGTAACTGACATTCCCGCCATGACTCTCGCTTCGCTCTATCGTCATTTTATCGATATTGGGGAATATCGTATACCTATCTATTTGCAGTACCGGATTGCCCTCTGCGATTTCTGGCGGACAAAAAGAGGCATTGATTTGCTTTTCCACGCGGTCCTTTGGATCATCCAACGCTATATAATTATTCTTAGATGATGACATCTTCTCGCGGTTAAACCCAGTTAATAACGGGGTATGAATGCAGATAGGTGCTTTAAAACTAAGCTTCGGAAGGTTCTCCCGCGCAAGCATGTGGATCTTCCGTTGGTCTATCCCGCCTACGGCAATGTCAATATTGAGGTGCGCAATGTCCATAGCTTGCATCAGCGGATAGATCACTTGCGAGACTTTCCGGTCCTCTGTGCTCCGAGAGACCTCATCCATGCTCCTCCGCGCACGCTTCTCCGTCGTTATCGTCGCGAGTCGTAAAACATTCATCATGTACTCTTCTTCCATTTGATAATCAGAGCCATAAATGAATTCTGTCTCTTCGCTCAAGCCCGATGCGGCAAAGCAGCGCTTGTTGTACTCTGCAGTCTCATTGATTTGCTCAAAACTACCCTTCTCATTCAGATACGCATGCAGATCGGCGAGCAGCACGATAATATGCACGCCAAGGCGCTGCAGTTCCTTCAATGTGTTTAGTATAGAAAAATGCCCCGTGTGCACACGCCCACTCGGCTCAAAGCCTACGTACGCCCTTGGCTGCCTCTCGGTTTTTGATGCCAATAACGCTTCTAACTCTTCCCTTGTTATGATCTCCTCTACGTTCTGTTCCAACCGCTTCAGTGGTTCGCTATCGTTCATTTTCACTTCACCTCTTTGAGAATAGTCTCGACTGAGAATAACATAAGTTATGTCTTCAGTAAGATATTTCTTTTTTCTCCCTTTTTCTGTCGTAATAGCTTTTATCGAGTGGCTGGAGATAGATCCATCCCATCCATTGCAGAACTCAGCCAAGTAGGGGTAGTGTCTTTACGTGTAACTCTTTCTCATCGAATTGGTATTGTGGAGCTGAGTTGTGGTGAACTACCCGTGCGTGAGCGTAGGTCGCTTGAATTGCTGGTATGTTGTATTCGCGTAAGCGCTCGAGAATTAGGGGCATTCTATGACCTACGATTGATCATACTAAGCCATAAAATTAGAGTTCGTTAGAGCGCGGTTTTATATGCCTCAATCGTCCGTGCCGCTATCTTATCCCACGTATAGTCGCGCTCAACTATTCTTCTCGACTCGGCACCCATTTTTTCCCTATCCTCTTGGAGCATCTGCTTTATTGCTCCCTTTAGTTCGTTCACCGATGTGCCACAGAGCACACCATTCCCGCGGACAAAATGTTTGTTATCTCCGACATCGGTAGCAATAACAGGCAATCCCGACGCCATCGCTTCAAGCAGTGCGATTGGTTGCGCTTCAAGCTTAGAGGGTAATAAGAACACGTCAACATCACGATAGAAGGACGGAGCGTCTTTGACATATCCTAAAACCGTTATCCTATCGTTCTCCAGCTTTTTCACTTTTGTATACAGCGGACCCGATCCTGCGATCTTTAAACTGATGTTATCCACGTCCAACGCCTTCACCGCCTTAATCATATTGATTACGTTCTTTTCCGGTGGTAATCGCCCGAGAAAGCCTATACAAACGTTTTTCCCCTTACCGGTGCTTTCTCTATCCCAATCCTGTGCGGGATAAAAACGATTTGTGTCTACGCCGTTGGGTATAACCACGAGCTCTGTTCCGTTGCCGCTACCACCATTCGCATACCCGTAGCAATGTTGACGAATATAGTCCGCAATCTCAGCACTCACCGAGATGAACTTCTTCGAGCGGCCGGTATACAGCATAACGAGCATCGAGATAAGCGTCTTCGCAAATTCGCCACTTAAGCCGTCACCCGCTTGAATATGGAACGTATTGACAATGTTGACTTCAGCGCAAATAGTAGAAAAGGGCAGGAAATATTCAGAGAACGTAGCGGCGTGGTGTATATGGAGCACATCGCAATCGGCAACCTCTTTTTTTATCTTTTTAAGCGCGAAGTCAAACCCATAGGAAATGCCACCCGCTGAATTACCCAGCATGCGAGAGCCGAGCGAAAACTGGTCTATTCGCTTCACTTCATGTCCTAGCTTCTCGAATTCGTGCGTGAGTGATTCTACATGCGTCTTTATGCCTCCACTCACAATGCGTTGATAAAAAGCTATTTTCATCGTTTTAGTAACGACTATCGCGTATATCACGCTATATGTAGCTCTATTTGTTTCATATTTATTTAAAAGTGACTATTTGTGGTGTGTAGAAGATGGACGGGATAAAGCCGTGGGAAATCGCAGCAATAACCGCACTGACAATTCTCTTTCTCGTTTGTGCATCTGTTAATATGGGCTCCCGCTCGATGCCTTCTTCCTCGTGGCAGCCGTCGACAGCAGTAGCAGCAGATTCCGGAGCAGAAGAAATCGCTGCAGTTTTCGACTTGGGCAGCGTTCAGCAGATACGTGAGATTTACGTCTTCTTAGGTGACGAGAAGCGAACGAAATTCGATCTCTATGTGGGCGCACCGCCCGATGCGTGGAGACGCGTAGTATCGTTTGATAGAGATCCGGGCGAGCACGTGCATTTCGCCTCGTGGGATCGGATTGATGTATGGAATAAAAGCACCCGGTATCTCAAGTTCGCGTTTGGCGATGAGTCAGATGGCAACATCGGTGAGATAGTGATACTATCCGCAGCGAATGAGAAGATCACGCCGATAGAAGTAACGGGAGATGGTGCGCAGCGATTAACCGATGAGCAGGATTTTATAACGCTGCCGATCACGCAGAAATACGGTGCTTACTTTGATGAGATGTATTTTGTGCGCACCGCACAGGAGCATGTACACCTTGAGGAGCCGTACGAATGGACGCACCCCCCGCTCGGAAAGCTCATCATCGGTTTGGGCATTGTGCTGTTTGGCATGAATCCTTTTGGCTGGCGTATTTTGGGCGTTTTCGTCGCCGCCGCGATGATTCCCTTGATGTTCCTTTTTGGCAAACGCATGTTTAAAAGTTCCGTAGCAGGCTTCATCGCCGCGTTCCTTTTGACGTTCGATTTTATGCATTTCTCATTAGCGCGATTGGCAACTGGAGAGATATACCTCTTCCTTTTCTCTTTACTCATGTTTTATTTCGCGTTTGATTACTTTTCGACGCGAGAAGAGTGCGTAGAGAACGAAGAAAGCGTGCGAAAACGATCTAGATCTCTTTTTCTCAGTATGATCTTCTTCGGGCTTGGCTTCGCGGTGAAATGGACGGCGGTTTTTGGGTTACTCGCGGTTTTGATTCTTGTTCTCGTCGGTAACGTGAGAACCAAAAAATCCTTTTTGAGCGATTCGAAAATAATTGTAGCGGGGCTGTTCGTTTCCGTAGCGATTTATATCGCAACGTATATTCCTTATATGCTTTCAGGTGGCGGTCATGGGCTTATTGACATTCACCGGTTGCCGGTCTATATTGGCTACCTCTCGGAATACTTGTCGAGCGGCACGATAACCACTACTTCGTTCACTTCGGTCACCGTTTTTGATCTGCAACTGCAAATGTTTGGCTACCATGCGGGGATTGAAGCAACGCATCCGTACTCATCGCCCTGGTGGTCCTGGCCCCTTATGCTCAAACCGCTCTGGATGTATTCTAATACCCTGTTAGACGGACGGGTTTCGACGATTGTCTTAATGGGCAATCCCGCGCTCTGGTGGTCCGGCATTCCTGCGTTAATCGCGATTGGGGCTACGTTTGTCGCAACGAAACTCAAAAAAGCGGGAGACAAGCGTAGATTTGTGCTCCTCTTCATACTCGTTCCTTTTCTGCTGCAATGGCTTTCTTATGCGCTGATCACGCGAATACTGTTCATCTATCATTTCGTGGCGAATGTGCCGTTCATGATCTTTGCCGTCACCTATTGGTTACAGCTCCCGTTTGAGAAGAAGTGGTCATCGAAGAATTGGGGCCTTATCGTTAAGTGTCTTGTCATTGCCTTCCTTATTATGGTTGCAGCGCTTTTCTTCCTCTTCTATCCGGTGATATCCGGTTACCCCGTAACGAATGCGTACAAAGAGGGTTTACGGTGGTTAAGTGCGTGGACATTTTAATAGTAGCTCCAAAAGTAACTCCATTTTATGATACCCTGATTTTGAACTGGGTTTTCAACTCTGATCACAACTCCGACTTTTCAGCTTTGTTTATTCAGCGCATCCAAAAAGATTTAGGTAACTATTCGTAACGTATCCATGTCTGATCATCCGCTCAATAATCTTGACTTTTTTTACTATAACAACCTCCACCATTTTGTGCGCGTGTTTTTCCATTATGGCAATAGGCAATACCGACCGGAGGTATATACTTCCCCCGGCACCCATGACTTTCAGGTAGGATATGGTCAATGCAAACTATTAAATTACAAATACTACAACGTCTACCAATAGTAGAATTTACTATCTTTCCACAGTAAAAGCACATATTACTCTCCCCATCAATTACTTGCCTTTTAATCCTTCTAACAACGCCAATTAGATTTTCTTCTTCAACACGAGTGGCAATATTTTCTAGGGAAAAAACTACCTTTTTACGCAGTTCAACATCTCTATGAGATAATAATTGTATAAACAGTTCGACACACTCCTCACCCCCAATCTCCCCTAAAGCAGAAACAGCTCTCATAAGCAACTCAACATCATTGTATGTGAGCAGTTTGATTAAGCGATTTACGTCTCTTTTTTCCTTAAATTTCTCGATATTAGGTTTAAACAACTTCAATTTCAAGGATTCCAACGAAAACCTAAAGCGCTCCTTTATCTTGGTGGGATGTGCTTGTCGGGGTCCAGTTTCTTGATACACTGGCTTTATAATGGCCCCTCTCTTTTTGGTATTGGCTAACGGATATTCTCTCAATATCTTTGCCTCTTTTTCTTTTTCTGCCAGTTCCTGTAATCTTTGCAGATTTTCTTCGGTTAAATTTTTAGTTTTGATTTTTGATTTCGTAATTTCTGATTTATGAGCTTTTACGACATGTTCAGACAATGCGGAAAAATCATCGAACAACGAACCGCAAATAGGACACTCGTGCCGCATAAAATATCTCCTCCAATCTATCAACCGCTAATCCATAATATCTGCTTATTAGTTAAAAAGTTTTCGCTTCGACAATTTTTGCTTATTTTTACTGTTTTTAATGTAGGAATACCAAAAAATCTTGTGGCAATCAGATAGCCACGAAAATTTATTCTAATTGTTTTTTGAAATAAGGGCATTTTGGGGTCTAAGAGCTAGGGAGTTTCTTTATGGCCTTACCTACTTTCGGATCCACTGATAATAGCTCTCACTATCAGAAGTGCAAATATCTATCCTCGCGACGTAGATCGTCTATAAAAAGTGGTTTCTCGTTAATTGACTAGCACGTCAACGTTTTCTTAAGACGATTTTTTCTCAGGATTGAACAGGTCACTTACCAACTTTAACAGCCCAATAGCATCACCTAACAACGCAAGTGCATCCGAGGATGACGGAAATGTCGTTATATCGTACGAGAAGAAATTTCGAGCCCTTCTACTCGCTTGTATGAGTAACTCGGGAACTCCTTTCTCATCCTGCCCGATGAGCCCTCTATCACGCAGAAATTGCACTTTCTCCTCCGCAAATTCGCCGTGAATGTGGTCTAAGGCATACAGTATCACACGGCTGGAGATTAACGCAGAGGCGAGATATTCCCCTTTTTCATACGCATTGAGTGCATCGTACACGTTTATTTCGTAGTTGATATCGGGTAATACCTCTGATAATTCCCGTAATTGCTGTTTGAATGTCTCAAGTTTCTCTAAATCCGCTTCTGACGCTGGAGTGCCTATACTTTCTAACGCAGTAATAGCCTTATCGCATTCTAAATCGATCTCCTGGAGTAACGCTTTCTGCCGATAAACCACCGAATAATCGTGCCCTTTTATTTCGAGATCGCGAAGGTACACGCCACGGTTTTGCTCAGTCATTATCCCTCCAAAATGCAGCTTTGCATCTTTGTACGCCTCGAGTAGATTCTCTAACTCTTCGCTCGGCCCAAATAACGAATCTTTTATCGATTGCCGAAGCTGCTTTGCCTGATTCTTGACCGATTCAAATTCTTTCAAAACCTCCACAGCGTCACGTTTCATTAACGTCATCCTATCTATCTATCTAAACCTCCGGTTTTTCGTTAACACTTCTTACTTACGTCTCTCGATTATTTTTCCGCTTCTTTTCATAAATAGCACTTCGCATAAAAAGATACCAGATAATTTCTCGTTTGGGGTGTGTTCGATGGAGATTTATTTGAGCGCGGATTTCTCCTTCGTAAAAGGCGGTAGAATACTTACCACAATCGCCAAAACTGGTCCTACGAGTAAACCCGCCCAAATGAATAAGCCGACGATGCCCAGGATAGCCATCTCTATCCTCGATTTTACCGTTACCCCCGCCTGCGCCTTTAAAACTACTTTGAGCAGAATGATCCCCGCTATGATCGGAAGTAACGCGAATATCACCGTAACAATTACTGCTGCTGTCATAGGAGCCACGGTTAAGGCGATACCCATCTGCGTTACTATGGTGGCTCCGCTTCCGATATACAGAAGACTTGCCAAGCTCCCGAGCCAGCTCATGGGGCTTTGAAGTACCGGAACACCTTTTTTCCGCACCCAAAAGAGAAGGAGAAATCCAATCACCACGATTCCCAGCATGGGCGCCAGTATGAAAATTAAGGACTGCCCCTCCCACTGGTGCACCGTAATAACGTCCAGGGGCACCCGAATCCATTCGAGTAATTCGAATTGCTCGCGATAACCGACCGCGAGACCGTACCGTCCTCCTTCAGAAGGTTCGTACACCGCAACGTAGTAGGTGCCTGGTGCGGTGACATTCGTGTTGACATCGACGAGTTCGTACAAACTCGAAGGCGTAAATGGCTCGTAACTTACCGTTTCTGGCTGTGCCCCTGCAACAACCCTCGCAGCTAATCCCTCGGGTACTTCGATGAATGCAGGGACGGTTCCCTGTGGTTCGATGCCGGGCCCCATGATCACCAGACCGGGTGTGAAGGAACTTTCCTTGGGGGTGAACAAAGAAAGACGAAGTCGCTGACCCTGCGCTAACTCGAATTTGAAGTAGTTGGCCACGCCGCCGTCACGAAGTTCACTGTAAATCGCCCAGGATTTAAGCGGATCGGAAATATACGTGGCCGTGTCAAGTGCCTCATTATCGCCTGTTGTTATCGGCACGTGCGCTTGAGCGCCCAGTACGAAAAGCAGGCATAGAAGCGCAACGCCCCAAAACGCGATTATTTTTCCTGAGTTCATATGTGATCGTTTGCGTTACTAGCAAATGAATTTTTTTAGTGCTAACGTACTGTGTACTAACGAAAATATTTTTAACCTTTACACTCAATGAGTTTTTTACGGAAGGTGTCATTAATGGGCATAGAAGAAGCTCTGGTAAAAAATTGGTGGGTATATCCCGGTTTTGAACTGGAACTCGTAACAACGGGTTTAGACCTACCGGTGAATATAGCGTTCGTTCCCAACCTGAAAGACGATCCTGAGGCGCCACTCTTGTACGTAACGGAACTCTACGGGACGGTGAAAGTGCTCACCAATGACTGGACGGTGCAGACCTATGCCGAAGGATTGCTCAATTTCGATCCTTCGCACGAATTCCCCGGGTCGGGTGAGTCAGGGCTCACCGGCATCTGTGTTGAGCCTGATACAGGCGATTTGTTCCTCTCGATGATCTATTTGGATAACGGTGCGGTCAAGGGCAAGGTTGTGCGGACATCGAGCACGGACGGCGGGTTTACGAGGGACTCCATGAACGTGGTTATCGATAATATCCCCTCTACAAGTAGAGCTCATCAGATTCAGGCAGTTTCCATCGGCTTCGATGGGAAGCTTTACGTGAATGTCGCTGACGGCGGCGAATGGGAGAAAGCCCAGGACGACAACGACCTGCGCGGAAAGATTCTTCGGATGGATCTGGACGGCACAATACCTTGGGATAACCCGAACCCACAAAGTTACGTATTTGCGAAGGGGTTCAGGAACCCGTTTGGTGCTGCGTGGCGGAAGAGCGATCAGTCACTTTACATTGCGGGTAACGGGCCGGACGTTGATGACCGGATCGCCAGGGTACGACCGTTTGAGAATTACGGATGGCCGGGCACGATGCGGAAGAATTCCATATTCTGGTGGCATCATACCCAGGCACCCACCGCGATTGATTTTATGCAGGACGGTCAGTTCCCGCCGCAATTCAATGACGATCTTTTTGTAGCCTTATTTGGCGCATCGTATGCCAAAGGAAAGGGAGAAAAAGGGAAGAAGATCGTCAAAATACGGATTGACAAGGACGGCACGGGCATCAGATCGTATGATGATTTTGTCGTCTATCTGGGTGGCGGCGCAGCAAGCCCTTGCGGGCTGGCCTTTGGCCACGACGGGCTGTACTTTACGGACTTGCACGGTGAGAAGGACGGTGTGAGCCAGGTAGCGGGCGGCAATATGTATCGCGTTATTCCAAGTAAAGAGCAGGTTGGGGCGTTAAGGGAAAGGGAGAAAACGTACGGGAAACGGTGGGCAAGCTTTCGGAAAGAGTAGCGTTATAGCTAAGAGATAAGACAAGTTCCTTCCGTACCAAAAGTCGAATCATCTACCGTGAGACCTGATAGGTGACCACGAAGATGATTAATGCCATCAATAAAATACCCAGTACGGACTTGAAAGCCACTAATATCTGCGGCCAGGATCCAACTGCGAGGTTGGGCTGGATATTGGAATAGCCAAGGCTCGTGAAGGTGGTGATGCTGTGATAGAGGTAATCGAGCCATCCCTAGGAAACAGTTTCGCCGTTCACGGTCTTGACAATGCCGTTTGTTAACCAGAAGAGGACAGCATGGCGTGGAGCGAGCTGAAAGCCACCCGCGCCGATAGCTAACCTTTATTTAAGTTGTCACTTAATGATACACCGTGATGCATGCCACATGGCGAAATGTACACATGAAGGAGGCAAAAAAGAAGCTCTCTTCAAATCAGATTTCTGCTGGAAACACATTCAAGCTAAAGAGATATATAAAAAAAGCTAATCCTTTGACCAGACAAAGATGGAAAGATAACCCTTCAGGGGAGTCAACCTCTGCCCTGGTTGGTGTTCCTCATCAACTGAAAGAAGGGAAAGTGAAAAATACCCACTGGAAGGTGGTGAGTGGTTGAGCTACGAAACCGAAAAAACGCCGGAACAAAAGGGAAAGATAATATGAATAACTATATCAAAAAT
>CAYUEX010000043.1:0-14600 GCA_964443855.1 uncultured Halobacteria archaeon
CTCCAAAATTGTAATAGAAAAAGCGAAGCTATAAATATAGTTTTTGAATTAGAAAAAATTACTGATGATCTGAATCAATCGCTTGATGATAATAAAACCTTAGAACAATTAAACTTAGACGAAAAATATCTAAATACTGAGAAGCAAGAGTTAGAAGAAAAATTTAAAAAAAATCAGAGAGAATTTAATGAACTTTTATCCAGTGGTTCTGCAAAATCTGAAGATGATTTTAGGGAAAATGCGAAAAATTGGGAAGAGCGTAATAATATAAAAAAGGAAATATTTCAGGGGGAGAACCAAATCAAACGAATCAGTGGCGAAGATCTTTATTCAAAATTCATAAACGAATTGCGAGGCACGTCTCTTGAGACATTAAAAGGAGAAGAATCGGAGTTGAATGAAAGGATTGAAGCAATCGAAAATAAACTTTCTGAATTGCGTGAACAACGCGGGGGTATTGCTAGAGAGATTGAACAAATGGAGAAGGGTGAGGAAGGCTCCGCTTTGCGAATAGAAAAAGCCGCAAACATACAAAAATTGCGTGAAAAGGCTGATGAATGGTCCATACTTACGTTGGCAAGAACTATCTTGGGAGAAGCAATTAAGAAATACGAACGGGAGAGGCAGCCGGGCGTGATAAGGGAGGCTCAGTCTTTCTTTTCAAAAATGACGCTCGGAAGGTATTTGCGAATTTTTGCACCTTTGGATGAAGCTAAAATTTATGTCGTAGACCGAGATGGTCGACAAAAAGAAATTCAGGATTTGAGCAGAGGAACCGCAGAACAACTCTATTTATCCTTGAGATTTGGTTTTATTCGTGAATTTAGTAAAAGAGCCGAAGCTCTTCCTATTGTTTTTGACGACATTCTTGTAAACTTTGATCCTGAAAGATTCCGGGCAGCTTGTGAGGCGATCAAAGAATTAACCGAAAACAATCAAATTCTTTACTTTACCTGTCATCCAGAAACGGTTGATTTATTAACCGAAATAATGGCAGATTCAAAATTAGTTGAAATACCAGTAGGATGATCAATAATAAAAAGGTGGAATTTATGTCGGAAAATACCCGAAGGTTTTTAGAAAGAGGAAATGTTAGACTCTTATTACGGGTAAGTTATTAGAGGAATCTGAGGAGGAAAAACAAATGGCAGAGTGTAAAATGTGCGGGAAAAAAGGTTTATTCCTCTTGGTGAGCGCAAACGGCCTTTGCAAGTCCTGTGAGCCAAGTGTTGTGATGGACGTCCAGCAGAGAGGAAGGATCATTAACGACAGTATGAAGTTAGTCGCTGAATCCAAAAACATGAAGACAAGACTATCACGCTGTGATCTTCTCATAGAACATGCTCAGGCTTTACTAGAGTATGAGCATAAAGGAATCCCGACCGTCAGTCCTTTCCCGTCACAGTTTCTGTCAGAGTACACTGCTATGCGTGATCAAATTGTTTTAGAAGGCGTCACAACAGAAGTCGAAAAAGCATTAACTAAGGCAGAGATTGCAGTCAAACCAAGTACAAGTATTAACGAAGCTAACAAAGCACTACTCAAAATACAGGAAGGTAAACAAGAACTTCGTGACCAAGCAAAACTGGATCAACTGGAAGCTCGTGTTCGGCGCTTTAGACACGAAACGCAACTCAATGCTTATCTCGAAGCGGCGCGTAAAGCCGAGTTTAAAGGACAAAAGAAGAAAGCCTTAGAGCAATACCAAGAGGCATTATACTTCCTTAAAACCGACGAGATAGACGATTCATTACAAACGGAAGAAATCAGTAAGATTGAAGCGAAGATTTCAGAACTTACAGATTAGATACTTGTGATGTATTATGTTAAGAGTACGTATGACAGCTACTACTGGATTGACGGCTTTGATTTATACCATCTCTAAAATTGCTCCGCTTAGCCTTACAACTTTCTTTATTCATTAACCTTCGACAAAAACCTCAGCGGCTACGGAAGATGTCAACTTCCAATTTCAACGGATTCGCACTACCATAACAAAGGTAATGGTGATATCCCGATCTATAGAACATTGCGAGATAGTTTAAATTCAAAAGCATGGGATGATAGCTAAACTGCGCACTTGTTGGGTGCCTTTAGTTCTACTCTTTTCTTCTCCAATGCCTCACGCTCTTTTCCTTTGGAGTCTCTTCTCCACAGCCTCACGCATACGCCGGATCGAATCGAGGAGGTGTTGATTTCTAAAGGCATTGCTCGCCGTGCTGGAGCGACTCCTCGATTAATTTCTTCAGCAGCGTGGGGTAGCCGTGCTCGCAAGCTCGTGGATCGATTTTCGACGACGTTAAGGACTAAACACCCTTTACTCAGCAGTTACTCTTGAACCCTACCTCTTCGTGATACTCCTGCAGCGCCTTCACCTCTGCATGACCACCTTTCACGGTCTCGATGCCCGCAACCGTTGCACGTGCGGCAGCCGTCGTCGTAATGTACGGGATTTTGTACTGGATTGCCGCTTGCCTGATATAGCTATCGTCATGCTTGCCTTTACCGCCTGCAGGTGTGTTAATGACCATCTGTATCTGTCGGTTACGGATATCATCGGATATATCAGGTCGGCCTTCATTGAGCTTTGTCGCTAACTCTGCTTTAACACCGTGCTCATCCAGAAACGTCTTCGTACCTTTTGTTGCACGTACGAAGAACCCCAGCTTGTCAAGCCGCTCCGCGACATCAAGAATCTCTTCCTTATCCGCGTCTGTTGCGGAAATCAACACCGTGCCCTCGGTGGGTACTTGCATATTCGCAGCCTCCTCCGCCTTGTAAAACGCCAGCCCAAAGGAGGGCGCAATACCCAGCACCTCGCCGGTACTCTTCATCTCAGGTCCCAGCAACGGATCAACGTCAGGGAACATATTAAACGGAAATACCGCTTCCTTTACACCGAAATACGGCAGTGCTTTATCACCACGATCCAACGACGTGAGCATGTCTTTTAACTTCGTACCTAACATTGCCTTCGTTGCTACTTTGGCTATCGGGACGCCCGTAACCTTGCTCACCAGCGGCACGGTACGTGACGCGCGAGGGTTTGCTTCCAGGATGTACACCTTATCATTAGCGATTGCGTATTGGATATTCATCAGTCCAACGACCTTGAACGTCTCAGCGATTCTCTTCGTGTACTCCTCTATCGTTGCGAGATGCTCGTCGGCAATCGTCCGCGAAGGAATCACGCAGGCACTGTCGCCCGAATGAATTCCGGCAAGTTCGATATGCTCCATTACCGCGGCAATAAAGACGTCCTCACCATCTGCGATGGCGTCCACCTCAGCCTCGATCGCATGCTCCAGGAATTTATCGATGAGCATGGGATATTCGGGGCTCACGTCTACTGCGGCTTTTGCGTAAGCCAGGAGCATTTTCTCGTCGTACACGATCTCCATGCCCCGGCCACCAAGCACAAACGAAGGCCGCACCATCAACGGGAATCCTATTTCCCGTGCTACTGCCAACGCCTCTTCGACCGAGCGTGCGATGCCGCTCTCCGGTTGTGGAATCTCGAGTTCGTTCATCATCTCCCTGAAGAGCTCTCGATCTTCTGCTAAATGGATACTTGCAGGACTCGTGCCCAAGATCTTCACACCGGCTTCGTGGAGTTCCTTTGCGATATTCAGCGGGGTCTGCCCTCCAAACTGCACAATGACACCCTCTGGCTGCTCTTTATTGTAAATGCTTAACACATCTTCGACCGTGAGGGGTTCGAAATACAGTTTGTTTGAGGTATCGTAATCGGTAGAGACCGTCTCGGGATTGCAATTGATCATGACCGACTCGATCCCCGCTTCTCGTAATGCGAACGCAGCATGCACGCAGGTGTAATCGAACTCAATCCCCTGCCCGATACGGTTCGGTCCACCGCCTAAAATCATTATCTTCCGCTCGGGCGAAACCGCAACCGAATCGGTGGCATTAAAGGTTGAATAATAGTAGGCGGCATCAGCACCACTTACCGGCACTGCTTCGTAAGCGGCTGCTTTTCCTATATCGAGTCGCCGTGTGCGTATCTTCTCTTCAGTCGTGCCCAGCAGTTGCGCGAGGTACCGGTCCGAAAAACCGTTCTCTTTTGCCGTTTTGAGCAGTTCGTCGGGCAGCTCTCGGCCGTGGAACGTCTTTATCAGTTCCTCCCGTTCTACGAGTTCCTGCATCTGGCGAATGAACCATCTCCCGATTTTGGTTGTCTGATAAAGTTCTTCAGTAGTCACACCCTTACGCAACGCTTCGTACATCAGGAAGATGCGCTCACTCGAGAAGGAGACCAATCTCGCCCTGATCTCCGAAAGGGGCAGCGTTGCAAAATCATTTGCGCCGCCAACGCCGTATCGTTTGATCTCCAGTGATCGTATCGCCTTTTGAAATGCCTCCTTGAAATTCTTACCAATACTCATTACCTCGCCTACGGCTTTCATCTGCGTGCCGAGTTGGTCTTTCGTCTGCGGGAACTTCTCAAACGCCCACCGGGCGAATTTCACCACGACATAATCGCCACTCGGTGTGTACTGATCGAGCGTGCCGCCCCTCCAGTAGGGTATCTCGTCAAGCGTGATACCCGTGGCGAGTTTTGCTGATATTCGTGCGATCGGAAAGCCTGTTGCTTTCGACGCCAACGCAGACGACCGCGACGTACGAGGATTAATCTCGATGACCACGATTCGGTCATCCTCGGGATTGTGCGCAAATTGTATGTTCGTGCCACCTAAGACGCCGATTGCATCGACAATCCGATACGAGAACTCCTGCAGCTTCATCTGCAGTTCTTCAGGCACCGTCAGCATGGGCGCCACACAGAAACTGTCACCAGTATGCACGCCCATTGCATCCACATTTTCGATGAAACAGACGGTAATCTTGTTGCCCTTTTTGTCCCGAATCACTTCCAGTTCAAGCTCTTCCCAGCCTAACACTGACTCTTCTATGAGCACTTGACCGATGAGACTCGCCGCAATGCCTCGGGCAACAATAGTCCGTAATTCTTCTACGTTGTAAACAAGCCCTCCACCCGTACCGCCCAAGGTATACGCCGGTCTAATGACCACGGGGTACCCTAAATCCTGTGCGATCTTCTCCGACTCCTCGACCGAATAAGCCGGGGAACTCTTAGGCATTGGAATATCGAGTTTTGCCATTGTCTCTTTAAACGCAATACGGTCCTCGCCGCGCTCGATCGCATCAGCTTCAACACCAATTATCGTTACGCCGTATTTGTTCAGTATCCCGCTCTTGCCGAGTTCGGCGGAAAGATTGAGACCTGTCTGACCACCGAGGTTGGGCAGTAACGCATCTGGCCTCTCCTTCGCTATTATCTTCTCCAGAGTTTCCACGGTCAGCGGTTCGATGTACGTACGATCCGCCATTCCAGGATCGGTCATAATAGTAGCAGGATTTGAATTTACCAAGACGACCTCGTAGCCTTCTTCATGGAGCGCTTTGCACGCCTGCGTACCAGAATAATCGAATTCACAGGCTTGGCCAATCACAATCGGGCCCGACCCAATAACCAGCACCTTCTTGATGTCTTCTCTCTTTGGCATTTCCTCTATTTCTCATTCGTTCATCACCATAAAAAAACATCGCACATCGATCTGCAAGGCTTCAAATACGCAACAAGTGAATGACGCAAAAATCACATTCTTTGTTAAACAAGGAGTGGTTGTAATGGACTTTAAAAAACCTCTAACATCACTCACTCGTCATTAGGCGCCTAAATCTTTATCGGCTGAACCTTTCTGTAGACCGCCTGTGGTGCTTTCTTCTCGCCATTTACCGTTAGAAGGTCTTGTTCGATCGAGATACCGAAAAGCCGCTCATTCTCCTGTAAATACGGCAATATCAGCTCCCAATCTTCTGGTGTCAGGATTGAGAATTCACCACCATTCAATTGGTCGTCCACCAATTTGAAATGCGGATCGCGGATGTAAATAGCGCCCCCTGACGCAAGCGAGAACAGATTTGAACCAGGGTAAGGTGTGTCCTGTTCTGCAAACTGCCCGTTCTCGTTTACCTTCAGTCCATTGACCACGACAAAGCCCCCGCCCTGTAACGGATCTCCCGCCATGAAGGATTCCGCAAGATAATCGAGACTTGTCCCATTGATCACCACACGGGGTCTTCCAGCGGCGTTGATCAGCGGTCGGCCAGCCGTATTGCCCAAAACGTATGCTTCTCCACCTTTCGCCCCATACATGAAGGTCTGTCCGACGTCGCCAAAGACAACCAGTTTCCCGTCTTTCAAAATTTGCCCGAGCTGGTCTTGCCCGTCGCCGTGTATATACAGTTCCGCGCCATCCATCGATGAACCGAGATAATCACCTGGACAATCATACACGTCAATTCGCGCGCCTGTGGAATGTGGCCCCAATCCGGAACCGCAAAAACGCTGACCTTGTGCGTTATAAATAATAAATCGCTTCCAACCCATTCTATACGCCGCTACGATGAGCCGTGACGTGCTATCTTCCCCCTCGGGTGGAAACTCTGCCACATTGATAATTAAAATATCCTCTCTTCTCTCTGGGGGTCGTAGCGAATCTCTCGTTGACCACCGAATTAAATGATAGCTACCGGCACTCCTCGCTTCTATCCGTGAAGTCGCGTCAAACACCCTATGAAGTGCTTCCACTACTATCTGGACCACCGTACTCCTTTTCTTAGTACCTGTATCATATCGCCGATCGCTAAGATAGGTTAATCCCTCGATTACCACAGCCTTCGTTTGATCGTCTTTTTTCGCGTATGTTGTAAGCTCGGATACGGTCCAGCGCAGTTTATTGCAATTCCATATTCTCACACCACGCTTCAAGAACTCGAATAGCGTCTCTGAGCTGACTAGTGCATTTTCGATAAGGTCTTTGAGGCTTTCGCTATCTGGAGGCGCTGTAACCGGTTCGGAAAAATCACAGTGCTGTTGATGCCCCGGTGTTTTGACTATCTGGCCGAATTTGTTGGTGCATTCGAGTGTCTTCTTCTCGTCTCCGCTCACGGTGAACATAAACGCACCGCCGTCAGTATAACTGCCACCCCGTGCGTTCCAGTAGGTATCCGCAACGAGAGGAAATCGTTTATCTTCCTCCGATAAGCTCTTGAGTGTTGCGTCAATCGCCTGCTTTTCCGAAGCAATAAGCCCTAACTGCAGCTCTTCGTCTTCGACAAGCGCAAACATCTGGGGTCGTAACATAGACGTGTCGGTTATCCCGATTAACTGTAGTAAATTCTCGTATGGCTCGTTCCGTGCAATGATGAAGAACCAGGGCCCGTCGGGCGATCCATGGAGGTGTGAAATCTGTATAGCACGATATATCTCTTGCTTTTCGGGCGGCAACCGATCAAAGTCAAGTTCTGTTGTCGGTGCCATCGCCTCGATGATATGTTCGAGGGGATAGGAATATTCCCGGTTTAAGAGATCAAAGAGCAGAACAGCGACCTCGGTATCAGTTAAGAAAAGCGGTTCCCTACCCCGTTGTTCAAGGTATTCTACCAAAGAATGGTAGTTTGCGAAATCACCGTTATGGACAAACGCTTCATGCATTCCGATAAATGGGTGCGCGCCGCCAGGATGCCAGACTCTGCCTCTCGTAGGAAATCGCTGATGTGCAATCCAGATGTGCGCCCTCAGATCCTCAAGTTTGTAATAGCGCACTATGTTCTCGGCATATCCGACGATCTTCAAGATCAGCATGTTTCTGCCGTGCGAGAGCACAAACGCTCGTTTTTCGCCGAGTGCCGCGTAATATTTCTGGTTAATCTTGAAGCTGTTCTGGTAAATAAACGCGTCTTCTACTTTCCTCCTGTCCTTGTCACTCGGGTTATGCTCCGCAATAAACACATCGAGCACGTCATCTTTCACCCGGACGAAGTACCGCCAGACATCCGGTGGTTTGGTCTCTAATCCTGGGATCTCACGATAATCTGCAACAGTGGGTATTCTTTCTGCATGGTCAACATCGAGAAACGGCGTAATGAACTCCTCTTCTATCTCTTCACGGGCAGCAGGATCAAGTAATGCTATCTGAAGTAAATAGTCCTCTTCGAGTACCGATTTTGCTACCTTAAGATCATCATGCGAGAGTCCAACTGCAGCGATGCCGCCTCCTTTGCCGTTACCGCGATTGTGCATCTGATAGGCAGGTTTAAAGATGTGTTCACCCTTAACCAGAACCGTTGAAGCAAAGCCAACGACACCGCACCCTCCTTCTGTCTCTGAACGATGAATTCCGCCCATAATTCTAGTTCATCCTACTCTTTGATAAAATCCAGGTGGACTAAGCAGTCGTATCTGCCGACGAGTTCCTTTACACTCCTCATTCCAAACTGTTTTAGGATATCGACAAGCACGCTCCTCCATGCGCCATACAGATTGATGAGGCGTTGCGCACCCCATTCTACGCCCACTGCTTTGGAGAGTTCCGGATCGGTTGTTGCGATCCCGCGCGGGCACCCCTTTCCCGACTCACAACTACCGCAGCGAACACACCCCAGTGCTACGAGTTCGGCAGTACCGATGACAACGCCGTCCGCACCCAGAGCAATTGCTTTGGCTGCATCATAGGCTGTTCGGATTCCACCACTTGCGATAACCGTCATTTTATCGCGTACTCCCTCCTCTTTCAGGAACTCGTGTACTTTCGGGATCGCGTACTCGATAGGCATGGCGATGTTCTTTTTCGCGATATCCGGTGCCGCGCCTGTACCACCGTAGCTCCCGTCGAGATGGATGATATTTGCACCTGCGTAATAGCTCCCCACTGCCACCATATCAACGTCTCTGGGTGTGGAAACCTTAACAGAAACGAGGGCATCCGGATTGATTTCTTTGAGCCAGTCGACGTGTTTCTCATGGTCTTCTACAGAATAAACACTATGGAACGGGAATGGCGAAAAGAGGTTGCTCCCGGGAACAGCTTCACGCATTCGGGCAACTTCTCTTGTTACTTTGTCACCAAGCAAGTGCCCGCCAAGACCGGGTTTTGCACCCTGAGCATATTTGAGTTCCAGAATCTTTACCCGCTGGATCGAATCTTCCGATATACCAAAGAGCCCAGTGGCAACTTGCGTAATCACGTTATCGTCGTACTCTTTCAGTGCCTCAGGGTATCCCCCTTCTCCCGTACAGGTGAAGGTCCCCCATGCTCTCGCCGCTTTTGCTCGTGCGAGCATGACTGCGAGGCTAATCGACCCGAAAGACATCCCCCCACCGTAGAACGGCAGCTGGATGCTGAGTTTCTTACCTTCTCGTTTATTCAGCTCGATCTCAGTGCTTATCGCATCACCGTCAATCTGGTCTTTGACGCGCTCTTTCTGCGGGAAATTGAAGTAGATACGGTCGAAACCACCTCCCGAGTCCCCGATCTCGTATTTGTTACCATAAAGGGGTAATCCTGTCTCCGCCTGTTTCCAGGTGCCCAGAATAAGATCACGGGTCCATCGATAATCGCCAATGGTTCTATAAGTGGGATTCTGAATAACCGATAACGCTTTTCGAGGACAATTCTCGACGCAGTAAAACGGTTCATCTTCACAGCGCTGACCGATGCAAAGGAAACTCCGCGGTTTCGAAACCCGGTTAAACCCTGCTTTCCGTTCATGCACACCAAACGGGCATACATCGGCACATACGCCACAGTTTATGCAGCTGGATGTGTCTCTCGTTACTTCCACTTCACTTATCGCATTCGGGAATCGAGTAGGAGCTAACTTAATTTCTGGATTTGGCATGGTACAGCACCTCCTTTGCAAAGACCTTGTCAAAAGTTTCCTTCTGGATATCCTCAAAGACTATGGCTCGTCCGACTTCACCACGGAGCCTTCTCACTTCTCTCACGCCCATTGCACCTAACACTTCGAGCAGTTGGTTCTGCCACGCACCAATGAGGTTAACGATTCGCTGCGTTCCGTGGTCTGGATCGAGGTCTTTTAACGCAACGGGGCATGGTAGGCCATTCAAACAGTTTTTACAATAGCGGCATTCGAGTGCAATGAGCAGCGGTAGATCGAGAGCAATCACATCCGCACCACACAGTATTGCCTTGGCCACATGCTCCGCCAAAGCGATCCCACCGCTCACGATTAACGTAACTTCGTCTCTGATCTTAAGATCGACCAGATGCCCATGGACTTTTTGGATTGAATCCTTAACGAAGCGTGGCTCACCGGATGACTCGAATGCCCTTCCGTTTATGTCTGCGTACAGGTAGATGACCTCGACACCTCCAAAGGTCAATTCTGCGACGATCTCTTCGACTCGATCGCTAAACGGGACCCGTACAGCGATAATCGTCTCAGGGCTTTCTTTCTTTACCTCCTTTACCGTATCGAGCACCTCGTTATCATAATCTACCGTAACCATTCTACAACTCTTCACCAACCCCGCAGAACCCGTCGGTGAAACATTTAATTTCTCTGAAGGATCTGTTGTTGTAAGTAACGGCACTAGAGTTTTCGTATAGCGTGGATCAAACCACTCGTCGGGATTCACGAGCATAAAAGTGCCAAGGGACGAAGCGGCCTTTGCCATTGCCTCATAGACGCGTTCATGGCTCCCAAACGGGAGGATATTGAAGATAATCGGTATTGGAACGCTGATTGTTGGCGGCAGTGGCACTGCAATGTTTCCACAGGCATCAAAGGTAAGTGTCGGCACTTTCCTTCCAATAACTACCGACGTGCTGATGTATTCTCGTCCATGAATGCCATCTCGTGTGGGTCGCACAATCTCGGACATATCGGTCCACATCGAATCGAACCCCTCACCTGTAAACGGTCCCGTATAGCCACCACCCGAAACAGGAATCTTTCCTGTCTCTGCCTGATACCAGTTCTTAGTGATGATCTCAGGGGTCCAGTACGCATCACCCAAACGGTGATACTCGTCGCTTTCTCTGATCGTCAATGCTTCTTTCGGGCATTCCTGGATACAACGGAAGCAGCCTTTACAGCGATAGTTGATGGGTTCCGCAATACAACGCGGATCGTCTTCCCGTCTCTCATGGACTCCGTAGATACATGCCAGTGCGCATCTACCGCACTTGATACAATCCTCACTCCGTTCGATCACGAATTTACCGATCGGTGGCGATCGTGGTGGTGCGGGGATGACCTTTACAGTGTACTTCTTAGGCATAGACTAACCTCCAATAATCCTCATTCGACTCAATCTTCGAGACAAAATTACGTATCGCTTCTTCCGGTTTGCCGTATTTATCTTCGAGCTTTTGTTCCAACTCAGACCACGCTGTGACCAGGTCCAGATCATTCTGGCAGATGTCTCTGCACATCCCGCAATGCATACACAGGAAAATCTTATCAGCATCGCTCTTCGATACCGTTTTCCCGTCGAGCAGTTTTTTAGCAAGTAACAGCTTATTCTTGGGAATCAGCGATTCTTCGTGGGTAACGATAAATGCAGGGCAGTTGGCAGCACAGCTTCCGCACTTTAGGCACGCATATGTTGTCTCTTCAAGTGCAGACTCCCCCTGTTCCTCGTTAGTTGTAGTCACCTGCTTAGCGAGAACGGGAGTGATCAATGATACAGTACGAATGAGTGGTCTGTATACGCGTGGCTTGAAAAGTATTCCTGGTATGTTTGCCCATTTGGTCTTCACAGCGAAGAATTTATTCGGATTTAAAATATTCTGCGGGTCTACTTCTTTCTTGTACGCCCTGTATATTCTCAGCGTTTTTCGATCGAATCTGTCGTTTATAAAAGGTGCATTCCAGATGCCGACGCCGTAAGGTGCTCCGTCAAACTTTATCCCAAGTCTTGTAAGGACAGGAATAAATGCAAGATGGGCGAGATATGCTTTTGAATCGCGCACATCGGAACCGTACGTCACCATTACGAGTGCTTCGTTTCTTCCGACAATATGCGATTCCACCTGTATATCGACCCCGTACCTTTTTGCTTTCCGGTTCGCCTTGTTAAGATATGAAACGACGTTATCAAGCGGCATTACAAGCTCACACGCTAATGGTGTTGGATTACCGCTTCTTCGCTTCATTGGAAAGAGTCGTTCCTGCCAGAGATAATGGGCGAGATAATCGTCCGCAAGGATACCCTGGTTTTCAGAGAAGGCAAGAAATTTCTGTTCCTCGCCGTCATCTTCAAACACTACCAATACTGCGTCCTTTTCGGCGAATAGATCCTCTTCGAGTTTTTTGTTGGTTTCTGCAAGATGTTCAGGATCAACGTATTTGATATGGTACGGTGTGATCTCTTTCTGGATCAACTGCGTTATGAATACAATTGCGGCTTCTGCACTCCCAAAATAGATGAGACGTGGTAGTGTTTTCTCAGGCTTCTTTCTCAGTTTCAGCGTTGCTGCGAGAAGTATGCCAAACTGGCCCTCCGTACCGAAGAAACGAGCAAACTCCTCTTCGTCCGCAGTAAAGGACTTAATCTCACCTGAGGGAAACATAACTTCGATCAACTCAATCTGGTTTTTGAGATGCCCAAACTGGAAGCTCCCAATACCGTAGCCGCCGGTGGCAATCCAGCCTCCAACCGTCGAAAAGAAGCTCGACGGGTATGCTCTTACTGAAAGATCTTCGTTCTTCAAAAAATCCTCAAGGTCCGACCATCTGACGCCTGTTTGGACTTGTATCGTCCCGTTCTCTCGGTCCAACGCACTGATGCTGTTTAGGGTTGAGAAGTCAAGAACGATGCCCGTTACCGTAGGAACCACACCTCCAAGTCCAGATGATGCAGAACCTCGCGGAAATAGTGCCACGTTCTCATCGCTAGCGAATTGAACAATCTTCTTGAGAGCGTCAACACTTTTCGGCGGGATTACCAGTTCTGGTGTGGTCTCAAAGAGGCGATTTGCGAACGGAACTTCGCTCATATCCGTGCTAAAGAGCTCACGCTCAAAGGCGCCCTCCAGTATCCGTGCCTCATCGCCAAGGATGTCCTCCAATCGCCTCGTTAACTTCTCGTCCATTCTTCTTTCTCATCACCTCGTGCCAGGCATATCCTCACAACACAACCAAATGTCGGCTAGAACACGCTCAAAGCACGTTTAAAAACTTCTCCAACTCCCATTCCGACACGTTCACGCGATACTGGTCCCACTCCACTTTCTTTGATGTGATGAAGTTGTTGAAAATGTGATCGCCCAGCGCTTCTCTGACCAGCTCACTCTTCTCTGTCAGTGCAATGGCCTCAATCAAACTTCCGGGCAGCGAGGTTATCCCTTCCTTTGCCTTCTCCTCGTCGTTCATTATGTAGACGTCCTTCTCCATGGGTTTCGGTAGCTCATACCGGTTTTGTATGCCATCCAAACCAGCAGCGAGCATCACCGAAAACGCGAGGTAGGGATTGCATGCGGGATCAGGACTACGGTATTCCACCCGTGTTGCTGTTTCTTTCCCCGGTTTGTACATCGGCACACGCACGAGTGTTGAACGGTTTCGACGCGCCCATGAAAGGTACACAGGAGCCTCATAGCCAGGTACTAACCGTTTATACGAGTTCACCCACTGATTGGTGATCGACGTAATTGCAGGTGCGTGACGGAGCAACCCGGCGATATAGCCTCTACACATCTCGGATAGTTGATAGTCGTCATTCGGATCAAAGAAGGCGTTCTTATCACCCTTAAATAGGGATTGATGCACATGCATTCCCGAGCCATTCTCGCCAAAGATCGGTTTCGGCATGAACGTTGCATAATAGCCGTATTGCTGAGCAATCTCCTTCACCGCAATCCGATAGGTCATTACTTGATCTGCCATCGTCAGCGCATCCTTGTACCTGAGGTCTATCTCGTGCTGTGAAGGCGCAACCTCGTGATGGCTGTACTCAACCTCGATCCCCATTGCCTCCAACGTTAGGATGGTATCTCGTCGTAAGTCGCTCCCCGCATCCAATGTGGTCAGGTCAAAATAGCCCCCCTTATCCAGCACTTCGGTGTTACCATTTTGCTTGAAGTAGAAATATTCCAGTTCCGGCCCAAGGTAGAACGTGAAGTTCTTCAACTTCAATTTCTCTAGGTTCCGCTTCAATACGTATCGCGGGTCACCCTCATAAGGACTGCCATCAGGCTGAAGTATATCACAGAACATCCGCGCAACTGCATGTTCTTTTGGTCGCCAAGGAACGATCTGAAATGTAGTAGGATCCGGTTTTGCCAACATATCACTCTCGTCGATCCGCGCAAATCCCTGTATTGAAGAGCCATCAAACCCCATTCCTTCGTCAAATGCGCCTTCTAATTCCCGTTGCGTGATGGCAAAGCTCTTCAACTGCCCTAAAATATCCGTAAACCACAGCCTGACGAACTTCACACCATACTTTTCTATTGCTTCATATACGTCGTCTTTTGTCGTTACTTCTGCCTCTTTTTCCATCTTGTTCTATCACCTTTATATATCAATTGTAATTATCCTTTCTTTAGGGTATTTGAGAAATCAACACATGAATTATGAAAAATTATGAAGGAAATATCTGCGATTCTTTTTGTAATGAAATAGCAAACTATCCTCTTTTAGACTATTTGAGAACTAATCATAACAAGTATGAAAAAGTATGAACGTCAAAACTATATACTTTATCGCTTTGGTTATTTGCTTCTGTGATCTATAATTATACATAT
>CAYUEX010000044.1:0-14325 GCA_964443855.1 uncultured Halobacteria archaeon
CTCGAAGAGTATGGCAGCGCAGTAGTAAAGCCGATTTTTGGCAGTCAGGGTAAAGAAATCGTGAAACTTGAAAGCTCGCAGCCCGATGTAACCTCGAAACTCGCAGCGTTACTGAACGAGCGAGGCGTATTGTATTTACAGGAGTTTATACCTAACCCGGGACGTGACATCCGGGTTTTTGTGGTGGGTGAAGAAGCGCTGGGTGCGATTTATCGTGTCTCGCTCAACGGATCATTTGTGAGCAATTTGAGTCAGGGCGGAACCCCTGTTGCCTGTAAGGTAACTGAAGAGCTACAGGAACTCGCAGTACGCGCGACAAAAGCAGTCGGTGCTGATTTCGCCGGTGTTGACCTCATCGAGGGTGAAGAAGGGCTAATCGTGCTCGAAATTAATGGGACACCCTCAGGGAAAGGGATAAACCGCGCGTGCGGCATTGACGTCACCGAAAGGATTGTTGACCTCTTGTTCGAGCGGCTTGATTGAGGCTGAGAGATGAAGGAACACGCAAGACGTAGTAAAGTATGCCCCGTTACAGTGTTTCTATTCGCTTTTTTGTTCCTCTTCACTCTTGCCCTAACCGTAACACCTGAATCCGCTGCTCAATCCTCTCCTGAGAACTCAGCAGCAGCACCACCGTTACTCATCACCGAGGTATATCCAAACACCGCAACGAGAAACGAGCTGGATGAGTACGTTGCCCTTACCAATCCTTCCTCACTCGCAGTAAATATAGACGGCTGGAGCATTACCGATAACGAAGGCACAATCATCTTTCCCGCTTTCGACGTGGGTCCAAACCAAACCGTCTACGTTACGCGAAACGCATCGACGTTCCTTACGCAGCAGAGCAGCCTGAAACGAGAAGTAAGTAAACCGGATTTCGAATACGGCTCGGACTCTGACCTTTCAATTCCTCAACTGCAAACAGAGGGAAGAACCTTTGTGTTGCGCAATACGGGTGATGAAGTCATCCTCCGAGATGCCAGCGGCAAAGAAGTGGATGCGGTGATATACGGCGAAACCACGTACGAAGCCACGGGCTGGTGCACAGAACCGTTAGAGAAGCCGCGAGAGGGGATGATCTTCGTACGCAAGGGTGTGCAAGACACAAATCAGTGCGAAGACTGGCTTAATCTTCCGGTTGGCGCTTCGTATCACGCACCGGTGATTTTTCCCTGCGCTGGCTCCGGTGGTGCTACCGCTTTTGTCTCACCGGATTGCAGTTTCCCCGTGTTGCAAGATGAACTTAACCATGCTGCCTCCACGTTGTACATCAACCTGTACGAGTTCGATAATCCGTACCTCATGGACTGTATTATCGAGGCTTTAGAACGAGGTATGAACGTTAAGGTGCTGCTCGAAAGCAGCCCTGTGGGGGTGAGGGGTATCACGAACGAAGAGCAGTACATTGCAGAAACGATAGCAGAAAGCGGCGGCGAAGTTCGGCTTTCAACGGACCCCTTCATCAATCACGCCAAATACGCCGTCCTTGACAACCGGACACTTATCGTAATGACGGAGAATTGGAAAACCACGGGCGTACCCACTGACAACTCGTTTGGAAACCGTGGGTGGGGCATCGTGCTACGAGACGAAGCAGTGGCGAATTACTTCACAGCCGTATTCTCTGAGGATTTCTACCGTGGTAAAGAACTCACGATAGATACTTCAGAAGCAAAAGCCGTAACCAGAGCGATACCACAAGGCTCGTACGTGCCTGCTTTCCAGCCACGAACCGTCACATCTAATTTCACCGTGAGTCCTGTTTTAGCACCAGACACTGCACTGAGCAATGCCACAATCTTAGGCGCGATAAATAACGCACAGGAAAGCATTTGCGTGCAGCAGTTCTCAGCAGGGAGATTCTGGGGAGAAGCAGATAACACGTTCATTACCGCGCTGATAGAAGCCGCGCGACGAGGCTGCGAAGTAAAAGTGCTGCTGGATTCCCGGGACTACAATGTAGATACGTTGAATGACAATGACGAAATAGTAGCATGGCTCGAGCAGGTAGCGAACGACGAGCATTTGAACTTAGAAGCGAATTTGGTTGATTTAGACGCCCTAGACTTAACAAAAGTGCATACTAAGGGGTTAGTTGTGGATGGCAAAATCGTCATTATCGCATCGCTAAACTGGAACGCTAATTCTGCTCACAACCGAGAAGCAGGTATCATCGTAGAGAACGAAGACATAGCTTCGTTTTACGAGGATGTTTTCTTCCATGATTGGAACGCATCGGTACACGGAGCAGAAGAAGGAGAAGCGGGTGGTGAATCAGAAGAAGCAGCGGGAGAAGCAGAGCGTAAAGGTAAAACACCCACAAAACTGAAACTCGTCGGGGTGGCCGTGACGTTAATTATTACCGTCGTCATCTTCCGGATCGTTAAATGGTATAAACGGCTATAAAAAGCGATGAGAATCATACTCCACGTAGACATGGACAGTTTCTTCTCCGCAATTGAAGTGCGAGAGAACCCGGAATTAAAAGGTTTGCCGGTTATCGTCGGTGGTAAAATCCCGCCAAAAGAGGACGAAACTACCGAAGAAGGCGACAGGAAAGTACGGGGCGTTGTGAGCACCTGCTCATACGAGGCGCGAGCATATGGCATTCACTCTGCAATGGCACTTTCAAGAGCGTACAAACTCTGTCCTGACGCGACGTTTCTACCTGTCCGCATGGCGCTCTACAAGAAAGCATCCACGGCAATTATGAGCATTGTGCGGACGTACGCGGATGAATTAGAGCAAGTGAGTATTGATGAGGCGTATCTTGATGTCAGCACCAGAGTGCACGACTGGAACGAGGCGCGCGAGTATGCAGAAGCGATAAAGCGTGAGATCATCGAGAAGGAGGGATTGACGTGTTCAATTGGCATCGCACCAAACAAAATAATCGCAAAGATCGCTTCGGATTTCGTCAAACCTGACGGTATGACCGTTGTCGACGAAGAGCACACACGAAAATTCTTAGACCCCCTGCCCGTGAAGACGATACCGGGTGTGGGCCCAAAAACCGAGGAAACGTTAAAAAAGAGCGGTATCGAGACGATAGAACAACTCGCGAACTATGATGTGCAGAAACTCGTCGCTCAGTTCGGCAAATATGGATGGCAGCTTCATCAGCTGGCAAATGGCGTTGACGACCGCGAAGTGGAGGAGAAATGGGAGCGGAAGTCGTTGGGTAGAGAAAGAACATTCGCTGAAGATACGGAAGACGCGTCTGTATTGCATAATTGCGTGGATGAGTTAGCGGAAGAGGTTTATACTGCGATACGGAAAGGTGGGTTTGTTTTCAAAACGGTCGCGATAAAAGTCAAATTTGGCGACTTCTCCGTACACACACGGGCTAAGACATTCACGTCCTTCCATTCTGACTTACAAACGCTCACGAAAACGGCGAAACAATTGATGAATGCCCTCATTCGTGAAAGAGGGGTAGGAAAACAAATCCGATTGATAGGCGTTCGTGTATCACACTTAGGCGTGGTTGATGAGAAGCAAAAGCGGATCGTATAAATAGCGGTGAGAATAAATGAAAAAATAAAAACTGTCAATAGCAGGAATGCTTCTGATCACGGATGAAGTGCTGAATCGAACGAAGACAAGCTGATTGATTTGCTTCTCGTTGATTTGTGCATGAACGGCCTTTGCAACTCATTAGGTCCCTCCACTTCTGATTTCTCTACCCTCGTTGCCTACGTAAGGAATTTCTTTAATAATCGAAAGATGGAATAAGGAAGAAAGCCCTATACTTAAGTAACATACCATAAAAATGGAGAAGATACCGTGCTAAATGAAGATTCCACACCGGATGAACTCGCACCGATAATGGATTTAGGATCCGCACTTGCCAACTTCCCCTGTGTTCTCGAACCAATCACGTTACATTCGATGTTCTCGGCAAAACAGGAGGCAATATAAAACGAAAATGCACACCAAAGAAGGAGGGAGGGGTATGAAAGTCCGCGATATAATGACTCATCCCATCATCACTGAAGATGAAGAGGCTCCGGTCATTAAGATAGCAAGAGATATGAAAGAGTTGGATATCGGGAGCGTGGTTATAACAAAGGAAGGTAAGCCCTTAGGCATCATTACGGAACGCAACATCGCATCAAAAGTTCTATTAAAGGATAAACGACCAAGCGAGGTAAAAGCAAAAGAAATAATGTCCTTCCCTTTGGCCACCATTAATCCGGAAGCATCGGTAGAGGAGGCGTGTAAACTTGCGGCAAAAAGTAATATTAAAAGGCTGCCGGTGGTTGAAAATGACGTACCCATCGGCATTGTTACCATGAGAAATATCTTGACACTGAAGCCTGAGTGCGTAAGAAGAATTTATCCGAGGGTGCGTGTTTTAGCAAGTGGCTGGACGCTTGACCGGCTTGAGAAATCCTTCAGCGAGTGCGAAGGTTTTCTGGCGAGAAGAAACGTAAAGAGCTGCAAGAAGAAACTGAAAGAGGTATATGAAGAACTGAGTGAACTTGCGAGTTACTATGTGGACGACAAGGAGCTCATGGACATATTTACAAGTCTGAGGCAGCTCTATCAGGATTTTGAAGCCGAGGGCGAGACTGAGGAAGGAATTTCAATAGAAGACCAACGAAAGGGGGTAGAAAACATTTTGAGAAAATTCCGGCATACCACCTACTGGAGGAAGCAGCAATCAATCTCGGACATAGCTTCAGGGAGATTTTGGTTCAGAGATTTCCGTTATGGTCGAAGAAAAGAGGATCGCGTACCGTATAGAAGAACTCGAACGTTGTGATTCGTAGAGGTTTTCAAAGAGAGAAGTTGATTTAAACCCCTGTCTTTCACGATTACTGCTGATAATGGAGAGAATAGAACACAATAAAGGCTCATCCGGGTTGAATAATCCGTCTTGTACAATTTCAGCCCCCCAAAATGATGCGAGATAACCAATACGGCACTTTGAAATCAAAAAAAACAGCGTATGGTGATAACATCAAAATAGGTCCAACAGCCTCAAGCCAACATTCACTGCGGTGCGAAATAGAAAGGTATATTATATCCTCTCCGTCTTATGATACTATCAGCGGGTAATACTAAAGTTATGCGTAATTGGACGTAGAGGGGTGTGTGAAAATGGGAATAGTTTTTTTGGTCAAACTGAATGTGGCGAATGTGGAAGAAATGAAAGAGAAGAGAGATGTTAAGGGCTTAATTACGGCGTTACAATCTACGAAAGACGTAATAGTTCGGAGAGATGCAGAAAAGGCTCTTGGAGATATAGGGGATAAAAGTGCAGTAGTGCCCCTCGTGCAGGCTCTTAAGGATGAAGTTAGCACTGTTCGAGAGGGAGCAACGGCCGCTCTCCTTAGTATTGGAACAGCCGCGGTCGCACCCCTCGTGCAGGCTCTTAAGGGCGAGGAGAGCACTGTTCGTATGCGAGCAGCAGATGTGCTTGACAAATTAGGCTGGACGCCTAGAGATGATTTAGAACGTGCCCCTTACTTAATTGCAAAGCAAGAGTGGAATGAATTGGCGATATTAGGAGAACCCGCAGAAGAATCACTCATTCAGGCTCTTGAGGATAAAGATAGCGAGGTTCGAATGCGGGCTGCAGAGGCTCTTGGTGTGCTAGGATGCCTAAGAGCAATAGGGCCACTGATCCAAGCTTTGAAGGACGAATATTGGAATGTTAATGAGGAAGCGGAAAAAGCCCTTGGAGTGATAGGCGAACCGGCAGTAGAGCACCTCATTCAGGCTCTGAAGGATGAACGGTGGGGTGTTCGAAAGAGAGCAGCTGGAACTCTGGGGAGAATACAAAATAAGAAAGGAGTGGCACCGCTCATCTACGCTCTGAAAGATGAACATAGTGAGGTTCGAAAGGCCGCAGCAAAAGCTCTTGACAAGCTGGGCTGGAAGCCCGAAGATACTGCAGAAAGAGTTCACTACTTAATTGCAACAGAAGCGTGGGATGAATTGGCAAAATTAGGTGAATCCGCATTAGAACCACTCATCCAGGCGCTACAGGATGAAAATAGTACGGTGCAAATCAAAGCAGCAGAAGCCCTTGGTAGGATCGGTGATGCTCGAGCGATAGAACCCCTTATTCAGGCTCTGAAGGACAACTATTGGGATGTTAATAAGAAAGCAGCAGAAGCCCTTGGTAGGATCGGTGATGCTCGAGCGGTAGAACCCCTTATCCAGGCTTTAGACGATGAACGGTGGGAAGTCAGATGGGGCGCAGCGAGGGCTCTGGGAGAGATAGGGGACAAAAGTGCGTTAAAAACACTCGTTCCGGCTTTGAAGGATAAGGATATCAAAGTTCGAAAGGAAGTAGCGGAAGCTCTCGGTACTATGGGCGAACCGGCGGTAGAGCCTCTTATTCAGACTTTAGAGGATACCGATGGCGAGGTTCGCGAGAAAGCTGCAAAAGCTCTTGGCAAGATAGGAGATGCACGGGCAGTAGGACCGCTCCTTACGGCTTTACAGGATAGTAAGAGCGAGGTTCGCAAAAAAGCTGCGAAAGCTCTTGACAAACTGGCCTGGAAGCCCGGAGATGATTCTGAAAGAGTTCGATACTTAATTGCGAAGAAAAAGTGGGCTGATTTGGTAACGATAGGGGCATCCGCAGTAAAGCCCCTCATTCAAGCGCTGGAGGATACTGATAGCAAGGTTCGAAAGGGCGCAGCAGAAGCTCTTGGGAAGATAGGAGATACAAGAGCGGTAGGGCCTCTCGTTCATGCTTTGAAGTACGAAATAACGCTACCCTCTAGCCGGCCAAGCGTTCAAAAAGCGATGAGAGATGCATTAGCGAAGCTCGAAGGGAGAAGATAGCTTTGGCTGGTTTATGACGCCACTCTATTCAGGGCGTGAAGAAACGCAGTAGAGTGCATTTCAACAACGATTACCAGAAGGACGGCATTAAAGGCGAGCATAACACAAATAGACTTAGCCGTGGATTTTGTGTAAAAACGCGGAATTCCTTTCTGAGGTTTTATGGTATCGTTATACTTAAGCGTATCGAAAAACCATTCAATTTATATACCATGCCAGCCTTAATAACATCCCTGACGCCATGAAAAAGAAGAGGTGAAAGAGATGGCTATAAAGATGAGATATGGGTTTACATTTGCTCTCTGCTTGTTCCTGTTACTTATCGGAGTATTTATGGGCGTTGTAGCAGCGCAAGGAGAAGCAGCAGAGGCTGGAGGAATTACGGACAGTTCGTGGATAGCAATAGCGTCGGGTATTGCAATGGGTGCCTCGGCGTTGGGCGCAGGTCATGCAGTAGCAGCTACCGGTGTGGCAGCGGCTGGAACTACGGCGGAGAAGCCCGAATTGATGGGGCGAGTATTGATCTTCGTTGCTCTTGGAGAAGCAATCGCAATATACGGGCTGTTGATCGCTTTCATGCTCTGGACGAAGATATAATAGCGCAGAGCGCTCACGGTGACTGTAATGTAAAAGCCAAAATTAAACGACCTAAAGGAATTTTTGCAAATAATCCTTGGCTTGCTTCGGCTAAATATCCTTTTGATTTTTCCTCCGTCTTTAAAACCCGAGTGGAGTGCAAGGTGGCAAGTTATTTATATACCCCTGCTTTTGGATTGTACGAACGACAAAACGAACGGAGGGAACGAAAATATGACACAGGCAAAGTACGGCAATACCGTTAAGGTGCACTACACGGGTAAGTTGGATGATGGTACGATATTTGATTCCTCTTTTGATAGCGATCCGTTGGAATTTACCATCGGGGAGGGTCACGTAATCCCAGGCTTTGAACAAGCGGTCGTCGGGATGGATCTGAATGAGACAAAAACGGTTAAAATCCCTGTGGATAAGGCGTATGGCCCGCACCGTGATGATCTGATAGTGGTTGTGAATCGAAGTCAACTTCCTGCAGATTCGAAACCTGAGATCGGGGAACAGTTAGAAGGCCGTCAACCGGATGGTAGCATAGTTGTAGCCACGGTGATCAAAGTTTCCGAATCGAGTGTAACGTTGGATGCCAACCACCCTCTGGCAGGAAAAGACCTCACGTTTGATATTCAGCTCGTTGAGATCCGTTAGTAGCGTGGATCTTATAATTGTAGTGTTTGTTCCACTTCTTTTTGTATATCCCTCGCTACTTCTTCTTTCGCTCTATCGCCAGCAAGAATGAACGTATTGTCAAAGTAACCTTTAAGTGCTAAGTACTGCTCCCGGACTTTCTCTAACCGCTTCTCCTCCTCGAACAGTTCGATGTTGTCTCGATTTCTGATAATTCGATCCAAACACACTCGTGGCGGTGTGTCAATAATAAACGTGAGATCCGGCTTTCTAAATCGCGAATTGATCTGCTTTAAAAACTCGATATCGTTATCCACCGAACCAAACGCTAACGATGACAGAATGTACCGGTCAGAGATGACAATTTTATGCGCACTCAATGCAGGTTCAATCTCGTGCTCCAAATGCTCTGCTCTATCCGCGGCGAAAAGCAACTGTAACGCGAACAGCGAGAAATCATGGTTACGTCTAAGCGCGGACTTTATCAGCTTTCCGATCGGTGAAGCGGTTGGCTCCTTGGTCTGCATAACCTCTCGGTTCGTATCGCGTAAGTACTCGGCTAAAAGCGCAGCCTGCGTTGACAATCCTGCGCCGTCTAAGCCTTCAAATACTATGAAGATCTCCTCTTCACCAGTCATGCTCTTCCCTTCTCACCAAGCCCAGTTCCCCATAGCAGGTTCCTACATTTAAATCTTACTCTCTCTTCAGTGAACAAGGTCATTGGAGCAGACCCTTTTCTAGGAATATAGACCGATGTGCTTGCCCTCATCAAACGAAAAGGTCTATTTCTTTTCCTACGAGTTCCTTTTTATCTAAGGTAGCGACGCAAATGACGCGATCCGCCCCTCCGTAGTAGACGTAGTATTTATCCCTTACCTCACAGGCGCCGCACGCAAAGACCACACGCGGAACTTTTCCTCGTATTTCGTAGTGCCTCTCTGGTTGAAGTATCGGATCAGGATACCGATAGAACAGTTTTGAAGGGTCCTCCAGGCAGAGAATCGCTGCGCCTAAACGATACACCAAATTCTCGTCGACACCATGGTAAATCAGTAACCATCCCTTCTCTGTCTTAATAGGCGGCGGACCGGCACCGATCTTCGCACTCTCCCACGTTCCTTCACCACGCGGAGCCATAACCTCGCGATGACCATACCACTCGGCTAAATCGTCCGAATACGCGATCCAGATACCCATGGGCTTTTCTTCCATCGGTCTATGAAGCATCACGAATTTATCATCGATCTTCTCAGGAAAGAGGACGGCATTCTTAGTATTCATTTCCGGCCAGCGAACCTTATAGCGTTCCCATTCGATAAAATTTTGTGTACTTGCTATACCGATTCGTACTCCTCTCTCAGAATATGCGGTGTACGTCATAAAATAGCTATCCTCGATCTTTACGAGCCGCGGATCCTCGCAGCCCCGTGGTTCCTTGAGCAGTCTTGGCGTGAAAACCGGTTGGTCAAAACGGAAGAATTTGAAGCCGTTGGTACTGACTGCGTACCCAATTCGTGAAATCCCATCTCTCCCCATAGCCCTGTACAGGAGGTGAAATAACCCGTGATCATAAATGGCCGCGGGATTAAAAACGTTTTCGGATTCCCAATCATGCTCAGGCTTCGGCTCCAAAATCGGATTGCCCTCGTAACGCCGTGCCCTCATCGCTCCTTCAATACCTCGGTAAATAGATCTATGTATATTTCGGCGATCTTCTCCGCAGACCTCATACGGGTGAACACTTCAGCCGCCTCGAGCACCATGCTCACTAAGGTTTCATCCTCAAAGAAGGTCGTCAATTTACCACACATATCTTCGGTATCGTTGTAATAGAGAACCTCGTCCTTGAATGTTTGAAAATACTCGGATTGCTGGGGAATAAAGATCGGACACCCTGTGCCAATCGCCTGGTAGATGACCGAGGAGAGATAGCGTTCAAATCGGTCTTGGTACTTATGAAAGATGACGGCATCCGAAGCAAAGAGATACTCATCAAATCGTTCGTCAGATAACGCACCTTCCTCACGAACAATCATCCAGGGTGGCGTTGCCTTTTTCTCCACCATCTCGAACCCGGGAGGCGTCACAAAGAGTATAACCGCAGTCTCCATCAGTCCCGTACACATGTAGCGGAGATACGGGTAATAGCCACGCTGACAGAAATTGTAGATAATGTTCTTATCTAGAGGTAGATCAAGTCGTTTCCTGCTCTCTACTTTGTCGTCGCGTCTTACCGGAAAACAAGGGAACGGAATGAGAACCGCATCAGGATACACATCTTTCAAAAAACGTTGCCGCTCATCGTAGTAAATCACTTTATCCCATAGGAATTGATAAAACCACGTTTCCTTCGGTAGTTTATCTTCGTGAACAATATGAACCGTGCGCGCACGCGCTTTAATAAGGGGGAATAGCTTGGCGAGCTGCTCTATTGGAAGCGTCCGTAAATCCTCAACGACAAAGATGTCAAACTCGGTGGTGAGAATAGGTCGCGGATCAATGAAATTATCGCCATAGCAGCGGATAACAAACCGCTCATCCCGCCCGATAAAGTTGCATTCGGGACAATCTTCTTTCAGGTAACTAAACACCGTCACTTTATGCCCTTGCTCTATCCACGCTCTCACCAGTGCTCGAGAATGGAGAGAGGCGCCGGTTTCGTTATTCCAAGAAGTCATAACGGCGATCTTCAATTGCTATTCACTGTCCTTAATTGTTCTAAGTATATATAGTTTGCTTTTTAAAACGCTGAAGTTACCATTACTTCTCCTTCCGCCACCTTCTCAAAGAATGAATAAAGCGCCTTCTTCAAAAACCACCTGACGGAAGACGACGCCTGATTTTCGTTATCGAACTTTTCAGTGTGAGACGCGCACCTCACCTGAGGGAATCGCTTTGTGAGCCCCTACGTTCAATCTTTTCCCTGATAATACCGCTTTTCCGAGCGTAGCCAGGGGAACGTTCCAGGGGTGCTTCATCAATGACTCGCTCCATTTCCTTGCTTGTATACCTCGATACACGTCTAAGTGTTTGCCTGCTATTACAGACCATGAAGTTGTCTTCCGGTATCCTTCCGTTCGATCAAGGATATATCGCTCAAATTCCTTATCCGTGAAAAGACGAATTGCCGTTTTTGCAATCGCTGATACATCCCCAGGAAGCACGAGCAGTTCGTCAGAGATGAGTTTTACCTGCTCAAATTTCGGTATCCTATAGGCAATAACCGGTTTCTTCGCCCCTATTGCGAGCTGAATGGCACCAGAAACAGACCGATCTTCGTGCGAATGAGCGAACAAAACGATATCCGATGCGCCAAAAATATAGGGGATTTCCTCGTCTGGAACGAACTGATTCGGAAAGATTACACTTTCTGTAAGGCCAAACTCTGTAATCCGCTCCCTGAGCAATGTTACGTAATCCTGAAGTTCTTGTGATGGATTGGGGGGAAGTCCGCCGGCAATAAACAGATACGCGTCTTTAACCTCTTTCCGTATCTCCTTGAGCACCTCAAGCGACGTATCCAGACCCTTAAAAGGGTGGATAAAACCAAACACGGTGATTATCTTACCCTCTTCTGGTAATTGTAGCCGTACCCTCGAATCCTTCTTATTCGCAGCACTGAGTGCTACACCATGAGGGATACTATGGATCTTCTTCGAGGGTATTCCAAGCCGCCTCAATATCGCCTTCTGCGAATCGCTATGAACAATAACCTCGTGGGCACGTTCAGCGATCTTCTTAACAAATTGTTCGTCCTTCGCACCGTTTGCCGAGAATTGAGTTGGTCTTACACAATGGATTGTAACGATTGTGCTTTTCCCCTCGGCGTTCAATCGCTCAAGCAGCGTGGGCAATCGACCATCAAGATTGTAAATTCCGTACTCATGTTGAATATGGACGACATCGGCATCCATTGTATTGCTGATGATGGACTCTACATAATTCCCATTCCTATCCCAACACGGGTTCACCTCAAATCTCCCGAGCTTAACCGATGCGGCATCCCGTTCGGCAACTACCTCGATCTCCAGCGCGGGATCCCGCATTTGGAGCCCGTGGACGAGATATTCCGTATACGTGGCTATGCCGCACTCTTGTGGGGGATAGGTTGATACGTATTCTATTTTCATCTTAACTATTATTACATTCTCGTTAATAAATACCTTTGAAGGAATTGCCCATAATTTTCAAATAAGCCCCACACATGTAGGAACTATTTTTTGAAATATTAATAAAATTTCACCATAAATGCTCATGAAATGCCACTAATGGCTGCCATTTCTGCAAAATAGCTCTAGCAGCACGAGCAGATATTGAAATTAACTCTCAATAGTTTTTGTTCATATTGCGCATTCAAATGCCAGTCGAAGCGAGGGTAATCGCTTCATTTAAGGCGCTCAAAGAGTTTCAAAGATTACATGTTACCCACTTCCCTCTTTAGACCGTGAAGTAACGCGCACTACTTTTATAAGAAAGCCGCTTGCACCTCGTAAATACCCCTCCGATTCTTCCTCACTTCCACCTTTTCAAACGTAGTTTTAACAATTGAAAATGTACAACACAATCCACATTAGCGGGAAAAATAAAAGGAGGCGAAAGAAGAGGAAAAAATGATTTAGTATTCTCCTTCCATTCCCCCGTATCCCGGAGCTGAAGGCATTTTCCTCTCCCTGCTCGCTGCAATAACATCGTCGATCCGCAGAATCATCGTTGCTGCTTCCGTCCCTGAGCTAATAGCCTGCGTCTTCACTCTCAGCGGCTCGATAACACCCGCATTTTTCATGTCGGTCGGTTCGCCCTTGAACACGTCTAAGCCTGCGTCCTTCTCTCCTCGTTCATGAGCCGATCGAAGGGCGACGAGCATATCGATGGGGTCTAAGCCGGCATTCTCGGCGAGAGATCGTGGAATAGCCTCAATCGCATCTGCAAATGCTTGTATAGCCAATTGTTCTCGGCCACCCACGCTTGCGGCATAGTCCCGCAATTTGAGCGCCAGTTCTATCTCCGTTGATCCTCCACCGGCTACATACTTGCCGTCCTCCAATGCGCAAGCCACTACTCTCAGTCCATCGTTCATGCTTCGCTCTAATTCGTCCACGACGTGCTCCGTCCCACCGCGCAGCAGTATGGAAACGGCTTTCGGGTTCAGACACTGCTCCACGAATATCATCTCCTCACCACCTATCTTCCGTTCCTCGACGAGCCCTGCATCTCCGAGGTCTTCCGGTTTCACTTCTTCCAGGCTCATTAATATCGTCCCGCCAGTTGCACTCGCCAACTTCTTCATATCGCTTTCTTTCACTCTTCTTATCGCTAATATGCCCTCTTTTGCCAGATAATGCTGCGCTAAGTCATCAATTCCCTTCTGACAGAAGAGCACGGTTGCACCGCTATCTTTCACTTTGTCTACCATCTCCTTCAGCATCCTTTCCTCTTCTTCCAGGAACGATCTGAGCTGTTCGGGTGCGGTGATTTCTATTTTCGCGTCCACCTCGGTCTTCTCGATCTCAAACGCAGAATTTATCAGTGCGATCTTGGCATTCTTCACACGGTTCGGCATTCCGGGATGCACGCGCTCCTTGTCGATAATCATGCCCTTGATTAATACGGTGTCCTCAGTGCTGCCACCCGTTTTTTTCTCCAGCTTTATATTGTCCGTATCTATCCTCTTCACGCCTTTTTCCGCTATCGTTCGCACTGCATCCACCACAAGGTTAGTTAACAGCTCTTTTGCAACCTCCGTCCCCTTCCCCGTCATAGAGGTCGCGGCTATCTTCTTGAGCGACTTTACATCATCCGGCGAGATATCGTTGGCTACATCATCGAGAAGTTCGTAGGCTTTATCTGCCGCTAATCGATACCCGGCTACAATCAACGTGGGATGCACTTCTTGCTCGAGCAGGTCTTCTGCACGTTTGAGCAGTTCGCCTGTGAGAATGACGGCGCTGGTCGTCCCATCGCCTACCTCCTCATCCTGAGTCTTCGCAATCTCCACCATCATCTTCGCCGCAGGGTGCTCGATGTCCATCTCTCGCAAAATCGTTGCTCCATCGTTCGTTATCACAACGTCACCCATAGAATCCACGAGCATCTTGTCCATACCTTTTGGGCCGAGCGTGGACTTGACCGCGTTTGCAATAGTCTTCGCTGCAAGAATGTTCCTGCTCTGCGCGTCTCTACCTCGTGTTCGCTCACTACCTTCCCTTAAAACTAATATTGGCGTTCCACCCAATTGTGTCATCTTACATCACTCATTTTTCTATGTCTTTCCATCTGATTGATAAATATATCATGATGAGT
>CAYUEX010000045.1:0-13927 GCA_964443855.1 uncultured Halobacteria archaeon
CCTTGACATACTCGTTCCGCCGTACCTCGCCAGAGACGGTAAAATCGAACTCGTGCAGCCTAACGTCACCCGAAATCGTACCTACTAACTTGTACATCGTACTTCAGATCTCAGATAAATAACACTTCCTATACTATCCCTATTGAAATACTTATCGGTAACTCATTGCGGGATTTCAAATGAAGGTACAGTATCCGATCAAAGTAACACCGCGTTCACGATCCCTTCTTGACCCGGTCTGCTGGTAACGACCGCGTCACCGAGTTCGGTCTCGATAACCGCACCCTTTGTCGTTATGTTCCGGCGTGCGTAGAACGGATTGGCAGGATTATCTTTTACAGTGACTATTTTAACCGTTTTTGTGGTTCCGCTCTTCGGATCTGCGACATTCGCAAATTCACCCTTGAACAACCGCATTTTACTGCCGCCACCATGCGTTCTGATCTTTCGTCGTCGTGTCTCGCCGATAGTCGTGTCTGCGGCGGGTCTACCCGCCTCATGCTCTCGCTTCTTCCGATTTCGGTGAAGTCTTCCCCCAGTGGACTTTCGTCTTGATTTACCTTGCCATCTCATTTTTTACGGACCCACAAACCCACATTTATCACACGTATAAAAATTACTTTGCTTTCTACACTTCGAGCATCTACCTATCTCGTTCTCTCCGCAGTTCGGGCACGAAAAGACGGTGAATCCCTTTCCCAACAGCTTCATTCCGCAGGACGTGCAATACTCTATCATAACATGCTCCTTCTCTTTTTAGTTCTATGTTCAGTTTTGATTTTGACTTTTTATCTGCCGCTTCTTCGTTCGCCGTCACGCGTGTTATAGCCACCACGGTGGACGGCATACTATACTTACATCTTCCTCCATTAATAATAAAATCTGCTTCTATTTCTACTTCTTCAACCCGAGTCGGTGGAGTTCTACCCGATATGTTCGCGCTCGTTGCGGTTATCGGGCCCGTTTCGTGTATTATGCGCAGTGCGATCTCGTTATCCGGGTACCGAACGCCAACGAGATTAGATCCAGCGGTTAAGAGGTCGGGCACACTCTCTTTTTTCCGTAGTAATACGGTGACCGGCCCGGGCAGCAGCTCGGTTAGAATGTCCAACAATTCGGAGTCTACGTTTGCAACGGTCTGTAGCATCTCGAACGAAGACACCGCGAGTGAGAGCGGATTAGACAACTCTCGACGTTTAAGTTCATAGACTTTCCGTATTGCCCCCTCAGAGAAGGCATCGGCACCTAAGCCGTACACCGTTTCCGTTGGGTACACGACCGTGCCCCCTCTTTCTATCGTTCCGATCGCAGATCGTATTTGTGATTCTCGTTTACTATCCATTCTCGTTTTCGTTAGTTTTGTGGAATTTAAGGTTGGAAACGAAGAGATATGAGATCAAACAAACCATTCATCAGGCTCAACGAGGAACGCGAGTTTTTCAGGCTCTTTCAGTAGGTCATACATTGCTCCGTAGTGGCTGAGCTCTAAGCCCTTAGGCCAGGTATTTTCCGGCTGTAAGAACCTCAAATCAGGCACCGATCCATATCTCTTGTTCTTGACGAATTCGCCCGTGACCAGTTCGAAATAAGCCGCACCGTTTCGCTGCTTCATCGGCTCGTAGATCGATGAGAATGAGCGTACAACCCAGTTAGCCATCGTTAAAGTCGTTTCACAAGGATTAATCGTTACATGCCCGTAATTTGGTGAAAGGACAACCTTATCTCCTTTTTTCGCTTTTACCACCACAACGTCGGTAATCCGTTCAATGTCTTTCCCTTCTTCTCGTTTTTGGAGTACATAGTGCGCTTCGCCTTCTAATACTTCGTACATCTCTGGATAGGTCAGTTTTGAACCTTCGGGACAAGGATGATAATGCCCTGCGGTCTTCACAAATTCCGAGCCGAGCGTGGTGGGGGGAATTATCGTGATGTCGTATCGCAGCCCGCGTTCCTGTATCTCTTTTGCGTCCGCTGCGTCCTTCGAGACATCACGGAACATGTAGTACAGTTCACTATTCATATCTGCAGTCGTGAGGAATCGTTTGTCATACACAACTTCCGCCATCTCCGCCAGCGTTCGTGCAACCGGCGAAAACGTTCTTTCTCCAAATTTCAGTTCAGTCCACGTTTCGTTCATCTAATCTCTCCAGGATAAACAAGAAAGACACGCGTCACTTATTAATTGCACGGTTCCGCTATCTATTTAAGTATGGATACTGAATCAACGACGATAACCGTCGAATTCGGCAGAACAACCAAGCATTTTGAGGTACTGCCACATCCAGTACCGCACATCATCGTTGATTCGGATAAGGAGCTGCACGGCTGGTGGAACGGGATAGAACCGCATGGGAACCGGGAATGCACCTCGGAACGGCTCTTAATCAATCCATATAACGGCTGCAGCCATAACTGTCTGTTTTGCTATTCGCATGCATTTGGCGGCTACTTCAACATATTTCGCGAAAAAGGAGTCGTAACGGTATTCAAGGATTTTCACACACAAATTGCAAAGCAACTGGACAGGATAAACGTTGCAAGCTGTGGATACCTTTCGCCCGTTACCGACCCATTTCAGCCGATTAACGATCAGTATGAGCTAACCGAGAAAATAGTGAAGGAATTTGTTAATCGCAACATCCCAGTGCAGGTCACTACGAAAGGGCGGATAAGCGAATCTGCACTCAAGCTGATAAAGAAACAAGAGCACTCGTTTGGCGAAGTATCCATTCTTACTCCAGATGAAGATAAGCGACAGCGACTGATGACTGACGGTGCATCAACCAACGAACTGATGAGAAACATAGAGCGGCTTGCGAACGCGGGTAAATTCGCAGTGTGCCGCATTGATCCGATCATTCCTTTTGTCACGGATAACCCGGAGGAACTGGACGAGCTAGTGCAGAAAGTGGTCAAAGCAGGAGCGGGGCATATCATCACAAGCTGTCTGGACATTCCTTTGGCAATGAAGTATTCACTCTTCAACGAATTGTCGAGCAGATTCGACGTCTCAAAACAGCGGTTTTCAGATTTGTATACCGAAAGAATGGGTGGCCGGCTGCATGCAAAGATCGAGTATCGGCGGAAATTGTTCAACATGATGCGCGTACTATGCGATAGAAACAAGGTGACGCTGGGGCTCTGTATGGAATTTCAAGCTCTCAACGGGAAGAAGGTGAGGGGTTTAAACGCAGAGTTTATGAGTTCTACCAATTGTGAAGGGATTGACGTGCCGCTGTATGCCAAAACGGGCGACGGAGAGCGGTTTGAGCCCGTCGCGGGTTGTAAAGGAAGTTGCTTGCGCTGCCATTCTGCGAAAGAAGAGCCTTTGTGCGGGATACAGGACTTGAAGAAAGCGGGTGCGTGGAAATTAAAGGATTACCGACGGTGGAGTACATTGGTAACGGAACGAGACGAGAAACAGAGCACGTTGAACGTGTAATTACACTGTAATAAGGACAATTAGCTTTTTCTTTGTAATGTGTAATTATACATACCATTAGAAGTAAGGCATGAACACTGCGATTTATCTTATCAGGGCTGTAAGCCTCATTACCGTAGGTGTGATTATTGCGAACATCGTGCTCGAGAGCGATGCGATGAAAAAATTATCGCCACTTATACGGCCGTTCTGTCGCGCATCGAACCTACCGAGAGAGGGTGCAGTTTCGCTTTTCACGGCCTTTTTCAATCCTACTGCGGGAAAATCGACCCTGGCAGGGTTCTATCACGAGGGTAAAATAGACGATAATGAAACGATTCTGACCGTGGTAATGAGCACGTTTCCTATTGTCGTTGGCGAATCGCTGTTCAGGGTGCATGCGCCGATTGCACTCGTACTCTTAGGTCCATATATTGGCAGCGTTTACATCGCACTTGGGCTGCTTTCTGCGTTTTTGCAGTCTATTGGCGCGTTTATATTTGCCAAACTTCGCTTTCCACAGCAAACCTGTACTGATGAAGAACTCTATGCGGATACAAAGGAAATAGCAAAAAATCAGAAACTGAAAACGGCACTGAAGAAATCGTTTGCCACGTTGAAACGGGTACTACCGACAATGGTAGTGGCGTTTTTGATCGTGGATTTACTGTTCACGCTTGGCATCATGGATAATATCAGTGTGGTCTTCGACCCTGTATTGCGGGTATTGGATTTACCCGGCGAGGTAATCACTGCACTCGCTGCGGATTTAGCGCATTTCTCCGCGGGCTACGTGATTGTTGCCACGCTGCTCGCAAAAGGGGTAGTCACCGCGAAGCAGGCTATTCTAACGCTGCTGATCGGGAGCATGCTCACGATATCGCTGGTTTATCTGAAATACAGTCTCTCGATTAACCTATCACTATTTGGCAAGCTCGGCATGAAACTAACGGTTATCGGCTACCTGAGTAGTATGACCGCCAAAATTGTTGTAATCCTTCTGGTTGTGATGGTGATGTGAGCACATGATGGTAAAGACACAAAAATGGAATCGATAAAGAAATTATTCGGCTGGCTTTTGCTCTTCCTAGGATGCATGTGGACGGGCTTAGCACTTACCTTGGCGTTATTCGCGGGCAGTTCGCATGGCTGGCTGTACGGGTTACACTTCTTTATCGTTACCTCATTCGTTTTTGTCTCGATGCTCTTATTTTACGGCGGGTGGCACCTGCTCAAAGGGCACGCTCCCCGGAGGGATCGAAACGTACTCAAACTCATCGTAGTGTTTATTGTGCTCGAAATGCTTATCGTAGCTCTTGCGGTTGGTTTTGACGAGAATACGCAGGATATAAGGATACCGAAGTGCAAACCGCTTTCGAACACTGACGTCTTCGAATTTTTACAGCCGGACGTGTACACGAAGGAATTGCAGTACGTTAAAGCCTCGGGATCGCCGGTGTGCCTAGTGAATTATAAGAATGCTACCGATCCCTCGTGGGACGAGTTGCGGACGTTTTTACAGCAGGATGACACTGATGCGCACCTGTTTCAGGAGGGGGTGTTCGTTTGTGCGGACTTTGCCGAGCTGCTGCACAATAATGCGGAGGCATCGGGCATCAGAGCGGCGTTTGTCGGGGTCGATTTCCGTGCGGACGAAGAAGCACACGCACTAAATGCGTTTAATACGACGGATAAGGGACTGGTGTATGTGGATTGCACGAGCGGGTCTTCTTCGACTGCGATTGCGGAACCTACTGATAGTGAGGCAGGAAAAGCATGTGCGCACGACAAGATCGCGTACGTGGTTGAAGGCAACGAGTACGGTCTAATGAGCATTGACAAGGCCACATCATTAGACTACGAATTCTACGAGGCGTACAGACGAGAGTGGGAGGAACTTAAGATTAATCGAAGCACGTACAATACCGCTGTCGCGACGTACAACGCTGATGCCAAAGCATACGAAGAAGCTGTTGTGGCGTATGAAAATGCCGTCGGTGGACGAACGACAATACGCGATCCTGAAGAATACGAACGGCTCAAGAAGATGTTTAACGATCTGAGAACGAAAGAGGCGGCACTGGAGCTTAGAGAGAACGAATTGAGTGCATGGCGTGTGCTATTAGACGAACGGCAAGCGGAATTGGGCTGGTGTCACTGGGAATCGTTGGGTGTTGTGACGGATGTTGAGATTTGTTGGTGAGGGTAGAAAAGTTTTGGGACTAGACGGCGAATAAATCTTCCTATTTTAAGCTGCTGATTGGGAGCATGTTGGCAATCATGCAGGGCTATCTGAAATACAGTCTTCCTATGTATACGTCCTTATTTGGCAAGCTCGGCATGAAAATAACGGTTATCAGCTACCTGAGTAGTATGACGGCCAAAATTGTTATGATCCTTCTGGTTGTGATGGTGATGTGAGCAAAAGAAGAGGAACCCCAGAAAAAATAAAATGAGCTTTAGAATTAATTTAACGGATTTCTTGGGCATTCTCAATTAACATTTTAAGTTTGTTCCTATCAACTAATTCTATGTCGTTTGACTTGGCTAACTCAATTGCTGATTGGGTAAACACATTAGTCGTAACTACAATTCCTCTGTCTGCTCCATAATGCTTTATCGCTGCAGCAATTTCTTGAATAGCTTTATTGCCCACCTTGTTGCTATACCTCTTTGCCTGCACAACGATCCTTTCCCCGTCCTTAACGATAACCAAATCAGCACCTTGGTCTTTTGATAATTTTGTTTGCGCGACTTTGTAACCCAAATTCTCATAAAGCACGCTCAAAAAACGTTCAAATTCATATCCCTCCATCTTGTCAAGTTCTTCTAAAGTAACTTGCAGAACCTTCTTTGTTCTTCTCTTTAGTTCTTTTTCAAATTTTTTTAGCTCATTTTCGCTTAACACTTGTTTAACATTACTCAGTAGTTTATCCTTTTCAAATTGGGTTATAATTTTTTCATCTACGAGTAATTCTTCGAGATAACCGATGCACATGTTAATGAATGAATCGTTGTCATTTATTTCAAAATATTCGATGAAATACTCAATATACTTCTCCATACTCTTTGGTTCTTTTGAAAGAACGCGGGATTTAAACTTTTCATAGGTCTGTTTTCTTATCTCCCCGGTAATTAGAGACTTTATATCATCTGCTTCGGTATACTCAAAACCGTTTTTAGCCAGTAATTTCTTTAATTTATCAATATCATCCGGTGTAGCCAAGCGATTATTATTAATGTTCCAGGAATGTATTTTATTTTCTTCTATATATCTTTTGGCAAATAACTTTATGTATTCGAAACTATCACTTTTTAAAAGCTTAGCTCTATCCAACCACCATTCTGGTGCATGTATCTTATTTAAATATTTAACTGCTCGCTTGTCAGAATCGGGCTTGTTCAAAATAATGCCTTTTATGTTACCTCTAAACCCCAAAAAACCCAACCACCTTGCCGAACACGCTCTACACACAATTGAGAATTGGCCAGATCCAACATCTAAGCTCTCTGTTGATCCACAGATGGGACATTCCTGCCACTTCTCAATTATAGATCTTACTTCATTTCTGTTTCTTTGTGCCGTGTTAGGCAATTTAAGGCCAATAACAATTAGCATAATGGGCAGTATTATAAATCCATACAGAATTAATCTGGTATTCCCTGCTTTTCCCGCACTATTCTTTGATTGACTTACATAATATTTGGCCTCTCCGTGTTTACCTTCTTTTAGTGCTATCATTGCCTGTTGCAGTAGGCTTTCTGCTTCTGCTGTATCTGCTCGGATAAAGTTTGCAAAATCGATTTCATCTTGGGCATAGGCGGCGTATATATATACTTCTATCATTTCGTTATCGATATAGGATACCTCTTCGAGCGAGTAACAACGCCGCTCTTCTGCGAGAGTATCAAGCAAAATATCTTGCTTTGGCCAAGTCCTATCCCAGTACAACTTATATGTATAAGTTCTTGGTCCGGGATCGCCCATTACTCCGCCAAGCAAAAGTGTTAGGGTATCACCAGCGCTAAGTGAAAACTCTTCTTTTTCAAGGCGGTTGGACGATCTATATATTTCTAATTTGAAAGGAGTATAATCTGTACCTGTATTCTTTACAGTAACTACATGGGTACAAAATAGTTCACTTACCAAGGGGTCTGGTTCCGTTTTTGCGCAGATAAATTCACCGTCATGTGTTCCTGCACTCGCGGTGCTAACACAACCAACAAATAGCGCTGCAATAAGCACCGACGTAAGATAACAAAATCTCATTATCACCAAGAGACCCTCCGTTAATAGGAAAACTTTAGTCTATAGTCGTCCCTCCCACTTCTTAAAATACGGAATAGCATAAATATGTATCTTCCTGTTTTTGTCAATTTTTGCAGTCATAAGCCCCTTCCACTCACCTTGATAAATTTTAGTGAATTGGGCGTGATTATGCTGTTAGATAACATTGCAAATCTCAATTGGATTCAGGTATCGATATGTCGAATCTCGAGCAATCTGCCAGTCAAATCTTATCTCATTATGAATTATACAATTCCAAATTTTAGCATAACTTTTAAATTTTTTGACAATCCCGTTAGGTTCTTCCGAAGGAAGAATGTATGAATTTTCAGGAATAAAATAATTCTCGTAAGTTGGATATTCATTTGATTTTCTCCCATTATAAATTGCTTCCATATTAGTAGCACATATTAAAAACCCTTTATCTAATAATCGTTTATTAGTTAAATGGACTAATCTACCAATGGTGTGATAGATCTCAGCTCGTTTTGCCGTTGAATTTGTGTCTGTTTTCTTTGGATATTTAAACTCAAAACCAACTTTTTTACCACCCATGACCAAAAGAAGGTCAAGTCGTTCTTTGTTTGTAAAAAACTCAGGAAAATTTGCTTCCTTGAAAACCCCTCGTTCAAATTCGAAAATGGGACTTTTAATTTCCCCTCTCAACTTTTCAAAATAAAAATACGCAAAATACACCGAGAATGCTTTCTCATCAGAGATTTCAAAATTATACCTAGCTGCGTATTCCAAGGTTTTTCTAATTGACATATCAATTTGGCTTTTCATAGATGATTCCATTTTATCTCTCAATTTTGTCTAGTATTAGTCCGTCCTCACACATCTTTTACTCTTGAGTCCGAAGAGAAATATAAACCTTCAGAATACCCAAGTCGAGTCTAAATATTCAAACAATTATGCTTATCTGTTATTCCCTCACCACACTCTCGCCCCTCTTTTCGCCAGCTCGTTCGCATCCCGAGCCTCGCGGAGCAGGGTTTCATCCAACATCAAATAGGCCGCCTTGGTGTTGTAGTACGGTTCGCCTTTACGTGAAAACACCGTCATGACTTTCCCGTCGTGGGCCACTTCAATACCTTCGCACTGGTGGTGACTTCGTATGATCGCCTTCACGTTGGCCATGTGCAGAAACTCGGCGGTGATATTCTCACCAAACATCATGCCGACACTGCGTACCGACTCGAAGCACCCTTTTGCCTCGATCGGATCGTTCCACAGCAGTTCCTTGAACGTGCTCGATGCGGGATGCGTGTCGCGAGCGTGCGCAATCTCGTCGAGTGAGGATACCTGACAAGGGATGCCGCCGTGTACCATCAAATACCGGCCCGTTATCAAAACGGCATAGGGCAAATACGACCACAGCTCCTTCAACGCCCGGTACAATTCCTTGCCCTCTTCGCCAAATCGCTCGACAAAGAAAAAAGGTAGCTCATGGGGTCTGAAACCCATCATGTCCGGTGGGCCTTCATGGTTTCCGCGCATCAGTATGACGCGCTCGCCCCGCCCGGCTAACCTCTTTAAGGTCAAAACCATCGAGTAGATCGAAACGCTAGCATCGCCTCGATCGCCGTAATCGCCCATAAAGACGATTCTGTTAGCCGTCGCTACCTCCTCCTGTTTTAAAATATGCGCGAGACTCTCAAGATCGCCATGAAGATCGCCGATAATCGCAACACTATTCACGGTGTACGGATCGATACGCACCATTCCACTGCCATTGCGTGCTCGCAACTCGTCGCGCAAGATTTTTTGTGTGTCCTTAATCAGCGTGAAGAAGTCTTCTACTGAAGCCTCAAATGCCTGCTCTACCCACGCTTCTACCTCTTCGGGATCCATTGCTGTGGTGATATGCGGAATGTTATTGGTTACGCTTTTAAAAATAGTCTTTTGAGCTAAAAGGTGTTTTCTATTTACGATGGCCATGACCGCGTCAAACGGAGAATCGAACAAGCAGATGACCGCGCAGCTCCTCTTAGTCTCCGTAGTCTTCCTCCTTTTCGGCATCGTTATTGGTGCGGTCATCACTATCCACCCGCTGTACCTTGAGCTCTTCCTCAAGAAGCCGGAATTGGTCGGACTTGTTGCTGCGCTGCCGTCGCTATCCGGAATGATCTTCAGCCTTCCTGCGGGTGTTCTCGCCGACAAACTCGGCAGAAAACTACTCATTATTACCTCGTTTGTGCTCTTAGCCATCGTACTGATCCTGTTCTTCGTGAACACCAGTCTCCGCGCCTTACTGTGGCTACAACTCGCCTTCGGTATTGTCATGGCCCCTGCATGGGTCACCAGCGAGGCCTTTGTTAAGGACATCTCGCCGACCGGCAGGCGCGGCGAGTTCAGGTCGGTCTTCGGCACCTTTGCCAATGCCGGTTTGTTTCTCGGTCCCGTAATCGGCGGGATCCTGGCAGATCGATTTGCACTCAGAACACCGTACATCTTCGCAACAGTTCTGCTCCTCGCATCGCTGCTCCTGGTCGCCAAATTGACCGATAATAACACCACCAGCATTAACCCGAGCACACGAAACCCCAGGAGCACGAAAATCCGTAAAGAGGGCGTATTAGCAGTACTGAAGGAGTTCGGGCAGCACCGAGAGCTTATCGTCTTGGCGCTCTGTACGGTCTCTCTTTTCTTCTGGTACTCAGCCCGGTGGGTTTTCGGCCCGCTGTTTCTCCACCATCTGGGCTACAGCCCCGTAGTTATCGGGCTCTGGGTCGGTGTTTCTGCCGTTCCGTTCCTGCTCTTCCAGATACCGCTCGGCCGGTTAGGCGATAAAATCGGTAAAACGAGACTGGTCTGTCTTGGATTCGCCATCTCCACCCTCTTCATTATACCGTTAGGATTCCTGCAGTCACTGCCCAGCCTCTTAGTAACGATCTTCGTCATTTCGGTTGGCACGACCCTTGTCGAACCGTTAATCGAGGCACGCGTCACGGATATCGTGCCCCGAGACCGATTCGGCACGTACGCCGGCATATTCGAATTTGCAAAGACGTTAGGATTCATGTTAGGTCCCGTATGTTCCGCACTCTTCGTATTCCTCTTTGATCTCTCGTACTCCTTCGTGCCTCCGGCCATACTCTTCGTCCTCACCTTAGCGCTTCTCTACACACGCCAATCGTTACGTAACGTGACCATAAAGACTGAGCTATGAACACCAAAACGGGGACGGTACGAATCGGAATAACCGGAAAGCCGCGGGTCGGCAAGTCAACGATTATTAACAAAGTAATTCAACGACTGAAAGCGGACGGTGTCGCGGTGGGCGGCATGCTTACGGCAGACATTCATGAAGGTGGGCAGAGAGTCGGGTTTTCCATTGAGGATGTGAGCACAGGCGAAAAGGGCGTTCTAGCTCACGTGCAGTCCCACCAGCGCGGCCCCAAAGTGGGGAAATATACGGTCAATCTAACGGATTTGGACGCCATCGGTGCAAACTCGATCACTACCGCACTCGCGCAGGCCGAACTAATCATCATCGATGAAATAGGCCCGATGGAATTGAAATCCACACGATTCATCGACGCGGTCGAGCGCGCACTGGAAAGCGATAAGCCGCTCCTGGTTTCCGTGCATCAACGGTCAAGACACGAGTTAGTACGGCGGATAAAGAACACATTCGAAATACTGGAAGTAACGGAAGAGAACAGGGACGAGCTGCCCGCAGGTATACTCAACAGAATTTAACGTGGCGGCTTAAAAACGGGTATGGCTTCCCGCTTGTGCCGTGACGCGTCCATCATCCGTTTTACGCGGTTCAGTAACTCAGGATCGCAGCCACTCTGGCTCCCATCAGAATCGCCGCGTTCCAGTGCTTCGATCGCGCTATCCAATTCCGCATAGCTCATGCCTATCTCCCCCTCGTCTGTTTGGCCCGCCCAGAGACCTGCACTTGGCGTCTTCTCGATAATTTCGTGGGGAATGCCCAGCGATTCTGCCAATGCACGCTCTTCGGTCTTCAGCATGTCGCCAAGCGGGAGTATATCCGCAGCGCCATCGCCATATTTGGTAAAATACCCGATGGCAAGTTCGCTTTTGTTTCCCGTGCCGACGACCAGATAATTATGCTTATTCGCGAAATAGTAAAGGCAGAGCATTCGCAGACGTGGTTTGAGGTTTGCGTTTGCAATGTTGCTCTCTAAAGATCCTTTCGTATCTTTTTTGTCAGTGCGTTCTTCTAACAGCTCTCGCAAGACGGTGAAGATATTGGAAAGCTCTAGCTCCTTCGTCTCGATGCGAAACTTGTCTGCTAAGAGCTTCGCATGCGCTACGTCTTCTTTACGCGAATCGCACGGCAGTATCAAACAAAGCGTAGTATCAGGAAAGGCCTTTTTACATAAAACAGCAGCTATTGCAGAGTCCAGCCCGCCACTCAATCCCACGACTACACCGCGTGCCCCTGCTTCAGTCACACGTTCTCGTATCCAGTCGCGTAGACACGATGCCAGATCAGTCGGATGCATGGTTTTCTTGCTTGTACTCTACCTACATTTATATCGGGAAATAAGTACATATAGGTTACATTAAACAAAGATTTTTACGCGAACATGAGAGCGAAAGGTTCAATCGCGATTATACCGATAAAAGGGACGATCACCGCAGAAGGCTCGTATTTTGGGCTTATGTCCACGTCTCACGAAATAATAGGGGCTATTGAGGACGCGGAGAAGCGGAAGAGGATAAAAGCAGTTATCTTCGAGGTGAATTCGCCGGGTGGCACGCCGTTTGCCGCGAAGGAAGTAGCAACGCGTATAACAGCTATGGAGAAACCAACCGTAGCATGGATACGCGAATACGCGACTTCAGGCGGTTACTGGATTGCCAGTGCATGCGATGACGTGGTGGCTGATGAGTTGAGCACACTGGGCAGTATCGGCGTCTTGAGCATACGACCTGACATCGGCGAGTTGCTGAAGAAGTTCGGTATCGATGTGGAAACGCGTAAAACAGGCATTTACAAGGGTTTGGGACTGCCGTATGAGAAACCGACGGAAGTAGAACGCGAATTGTTGCAACAAGAGCTGGACGAGATTAAGGACAGCTTTTTGACGGCGATTGCGGCGAACCGGAACCTGGATGAAGCGACGGTAAAGGAATTATCCACTGCTAAGGTGTATTTGGGACGCGAGGCAAAAGAGCTGGGTTTGATTGACCTCATAGGCGGCAAAGAAGTGGCAATAGACCGCGCAAAGGAACGCAGCGGGATAAAACGCGAGAAGCTCATTGATTATGGCGAAAGAAGGCGAAGAGGATTCCTGCGAGGGCTGATTGAAGATATGCTGCGGTGACCGATAGCACTTTTTCATTACCTCACGAACCGGAACGGTAATTTTGATTTTTTCCGCCCTCTACGTTACGTCTCTCATCAGCCTAATATGAGAACCACTTTGCCGTGTTGCTACGGTTTCCTCCTTTCTTAAAGCGTGGTTCCGTCGCTTTTCACTTCCAGGGCATATGTTTGAGATTCTTACCCCCCTTCCTTATTCCAAGCCCTTATCCCTTTATACGGGATCTTTTCCAAAAGTTGCAATGGTTGACCTGCTCTTAAAGGTCCATGGATACGTAAGAGATCCCGATAAAAATTAGTTAGTGAAATAAGTTAGGGGGTGAAAAGAAAAATGAAAAAGAGAAATAGAGGAGGTTTCCTCAGAATAGTAGTTCAAAATACTTTGTTATTAATCTTGCTGCTGGGGGCGGTAGGCGTGGCGAGCGCGGGTATCGTCTTCGACGGCACCCCGGAAACAGCGGCTCCGCCGGCGACACTCGGACCATACACGATGACACCGTTCCTTGCCGACTCAACTCCTTTAGGTACTGTAGAGGTTTTTGATAAACGTCTATTTTTAAGCGGGTAGCTTAAGAGGTGCTGCTCAACGTGTCACTGTGCTGCGTTTATTCCCGTTTTTTACCTTTTAACAGCTTATTTTTCCATCTATTCTGTTTTTTGTCGATAGCTCACGCTCAGCTAGATCGCACCCAGCTTCTTGAGCGTGCAGAGCTGGTAGAGGTTAAAGCCAATTGCGGTAAAGATCATCTTGACGTTCACCCGGGAGACCGTAGTCACCAGCACGTGCGACGCGTCTTTGCATCATCCCCTCGCGGTTTATCAGCCTTCGCATGCCTGGGATCAGCGGTAATAAACGTTGCGTCTTGGACGACCCCCTGTTTTACCGTGAGCCCTAACGAATCGAGTTGTCGTT
>CAYUEX010000046.1:0-13912 GCA_964443855.1 uncultured Halobacteria archaeon
CCCCAAGGATGTGAATGTGAACTTCAACCAGGGCTCGGCCTATGTGTACGACATTTCAGGTGAGGACCCCTCAATCCCGGAATTCTCAACGATAGCCATACCAATCGCTGCACTACTGGGGCTTGTGTTCCTGTTTTCGCGCAGGAGAGGAAGGGAAGAGTGATCATCATACGCGTACCAAAAGGAGGAGAAGGAGTAGCGTTGCCAGCCAGCCACTACGTTAAAGGGCGTTACTCTTTCTCTTTTCGCTCTTTTTTTCGTTTGGTCATGGTTTACATCATGCACGTATCAAAAATCGTTTTTATTTCTTCTTTTCATCGCTGGAAAAAAAACCTCACCTCGCCTTACCTTAACCCTTCTTTGCGATTCATGCAAAATTACCGCTTTTGAGATCCTGTAGCCATAACAAACAAGGGTATCGATGTCCGCCCGCCGCGTCATTCTGCTTGACCGCTCGCGATACTGAAAAACACGCTGAGATCACGAGTTGCATGCAGTCGGCTTTCTTTTGTTATTCCTCTCTCCCCCCTTGAAAATTCGCCGTGATAAAAAATCAAACGAAACCATTTATTACTCGTAACCGCTATTGATCTCGTAACAGGGGCGTAAAAGATAATGGTTTGCATCGGTGTTCACGTCTCAATCGCCGGCTCGATCGATAAGGCGGTGGACCGAGCGCAGGAGAAGGGGTGTGATACGTTCCAGATATTCTCAAGAAACCCGCGCGGCTGGAAGATCAGAACGCTCTCTGAGCTCGAGACAAACCGATTCATTGAAAAGGTTGAGCGTTCCGGGATATTCCCGCCAGTGGATCACATGCCGTACCTTCCTAATCTCGCCGCACCGACCGATGAGGTGTATGAAAAGTCAGTAGCAACACTGAGTACGGAACTGAAACGGTGCAACGCGCTCAAGATCCCTTATCTGGTCACGCATCTCGGGAGCCATCGCGGGTATGGCAAAGAACTGGGGCTGCAGAGGATCGTAGACGCGATCAACACGGCATTTCGTAACGTAGCTGTTGATGGAAGTAATAGCGTGATGCTGCTCCTCGAGAATACTGCAGGCACGAAGAACAGCATGGGTGGTACCTTTGAGGACATACAACGGATTGTGGATCGTATCGAGCGTAAAGAGCGGATCGGAATCTGCTTTGACACTTGCCACGCCTTTGCTGCCGGTTACGAATTGCGCACTGAAAAGAGCCTGAACGCCACGTTACAGCATTTCGACGAGGTTTTAGGTCTTGACCAGCTCAAGCTCCTCCATCTCAACGATGCAAAGGGCGGTCTTGACTCACGATTGGATCGGCATGAGCACATCGGGCTGGGGTACATTGGCGAGGACGGGTTTCGCGTGATTCTTAACGATGCACGGCTCAAGGAGATCCCGATGGTCCTTGAGACCCCTGTTGATAACCGGAGAGATGATACGGGAAATCTCCAGAAGGTACGGGAACTTGCGGGTGCCGATTAAGTAAGCGTGGATTCTGAAGGGAGCAGTCAACAAAAAATTAGTTCCTGGAGAAATAGCGTTGTATTACGTCATCGCTGTACCCTTCTCGAAGGGGTGGAGCAGTCACGCTTCTTCCCTAGCTGCTTTCCGGGGGTTCGGCTATTTGCGTCTCGCTACGTAAACAGCGCGTAATGGCTGATCTCCCGTAGTATCTCCCATTAGTAGCTGCTCAATTTTCTGATCGCGCTTTTTAAATACCTTCGTTCTTCTTCTCTCAAAGGTATGCCGTGTTCCGCTTTCAGCAATGCGGTATCTTCCTCGTTAGTTAGCAATGTTCTCACTGCCTCCTTGGATTCCTTTTGTCGCCCTCTCTTTAAAATACCAATCTGCAAAGGGATTCCTGATTAAAAATTGTAGCTTTTCATACATACTCTCAAATTATTGATGAGATAAACATTTTATACCCTTATTCTGAACACGGGCACCGGTGACCGTCTATTGACCTGTTCTCATATCGCCATTACCCTTACTACGAATCATGCCAACCGTGCCGTGCTTACGTAATTCCACGTGTATTTCACACAAAATTCTTCGATCTTACTTACGTATGGGTGGCCGTGCTAAAACGGTAGAAGTAAGTGTTATTTTTCAGAACTTAACTCATGCGGGGAGAGGGATTCGAACCCTCGTATCCCTGCGGAACAGGATCTTAAGTCCTGCGCCTTTGTCCAGCTCGGCTATCCCCGCGTCGCTCACACGCCACATAGAAGTTGGATTTAGATACCTATTAATATTATTCACGCTGTATATCCATCCAATGGGTGGGAAAGATGATTGGTAGAAGCGAGATAAATGAGGTTCTTGACGGCTATGAGCTTGATAACGCGACTATTGGTGTCCTTGGATCACATTCCGCACTGGATATCTGTCGAGGCGCGAAGGATCAGGGTTTCAGAACGCTGGTCGTGTGCCAGAAAGGCAGGGAGCAAACGTATGACCGTTATTATCGTACGGACAATTCTCTCGGTATCGTGGATCAGACCATTATCCTTGATAAATTCTCTGATATAACCGAAGAACGTGTACAGCGGCAACTACGTGAAAATAACGTTATTTTCATCCCGCACCGCTCCTTCGAGGTCTACGTGGGCTTTGATCGAATCGAAGATGAGTTTCTGCTGCCACTGTTCGGGTCGAGAAGTATGCTCCGGGCAGAGGAACGCGATGCACCGAGGAACCAGTATTATCTGATGGAGAAAGGTGGAATCCCTTATCCCAAGACGTACAAAAGCCCTGAGGAAATCGACCGTCTGGTTCTGGTAAAAGCGCCGGAAGCACAGCGGACCTACGAGCGTGCATTCTTCTTCGCAGCCTCTCCGGACGAATTTTACACGAATTCCGAGCAGATGATCCGCACGGGAAAGATAACCGAGGACGGCTTGAAGAAAGCAGTGATCGAAGAATTCGTGATGGGTGCGCAGTCGAACTTCAATTACTTCTACTCGGTTTTAGACCAGCGGCTGGAACTCTTGGGGACTGATACTCGGAGACAGACCAATCTAGACGGCTTTCTGCGTCTTCCCGCACCACAGCAGTTAGAAGCTTTGAAGTACATGGGTGTTAAAGCAATTGAAGCCGGGCACATCGCATGCACGGTGAAGGAATCTCTTTTAGAGCAGATCTTCGAGCTTGGCGAGAAATTCGTACGCGTGGCACGAGACGAGTATCCGCCAGGGATTGTCGGCCCCTTTGCCTTACAGGCCTCTTTTACGCCCGGACCGCCAAAAGAGACTGCTGTCGTCTTTGACATTTCCATGCGCGTGCAAGGCTCTCCCGGAACCATGTTCACGCCGTATTCCGGGTATTATTACGGCGAATCGCTCTCGGTGGGCAAGCGCGTGGCGATGGAACTGCGGAAAGCCGTTCAAGAGAATAGATTGGAAGAGACGGTTACCTGAGATAAATAAATGATCGATCAACGCGAGATTTTGCAGATTCTGGAAGACTATGACCAGGAGAACATAACAGTAGCTACGATAGGAAGCCATACCGCGCTCCAGATACTTAAAGGAGCACGAGATGAAGGTTTCAAGAACCTGGTGATCTGTAAAAAAGGCGCGGAAACCGTTTACCGTCAGTTCGGCCTTGCTGATGAACTGCTCATCGTCGACAATTTCCAGCAAGTACTGGAGAAGGCGTTTCAGGAGGAACTGACAAAAAGAAACGCCGTGCTTATTCCACATGGCTCCTTTGTGGAGTATCTTTCTCCTGCTCGGATCGAGAACGAACTCTTGGTGCCACTGTTTGGGAACAGAAAGGTTCTGGATTGGGAATCAAACCGCGAAAAGGAGCGTAAATGGCTGGAACGCGCAGGCCTGAATCTGCCCCGGGAATTCAAAAACCCTGCTGAGATCGATCGCTTGGTAATGGTGAAATTCCCCGGCGCTAAGGGCGGGCAGGATTACCTTCTTGCTCATAATCCTGCTGAATTTGAAGCGAAGCACCAGAACCTGGAACTGAAAGACAAAGAGCACTATACCATCCAGGAGTTTGTAATAGGAACACGGTTCTATCCCCACTATTTCTACTCACCGCTCACTGACCGGTTGGAACTGCTCAGTATGGACATCCGGTACGAATCCAACATTGACGGAATCGCCCGGCTATCGTACATGCTCCATGATAGCCAACCTGAGCCGTCATTTGTGGTTACGGGTAATCTCCCAGTGGTAGTACGGGAATCGCTCTTACCACGAATACTGGAAATGGGCCAGAGTGTTATCGAAACGTCACAAGAGCTGTTCAGCCCCGGCTTGACCGGTCCGTTCTGCATAGAAACGATCTGCACCGAAGATTTGGAGTTTATTGCATTCGAGATCTCTGCCAGAATCGTCGCGGGCACCAACCTTTACATTAATGGCTCTCCTTACTCGCAGCTGCTCTACGATGAGCCGATGAGCACTGGTCGGCGAATAGCACGAGAAATAAAAGACGCACTCCGGGAGGATTCGCTCGATACGGTTATATACTGAAATGAAAGTTTATAAACGGGAAGGTGGGAATGATTTTTAACCAACGATGATCCACACATCAGCACGTCCAGACGAACACAATCCGTAGCACAATGGTGAAACATGTAACCTTAGAGGATTATGCAAAGGAAGGGCCCACGCAGGATGGTGCCAGTGAGGAAGAGGCGATAGAGCGCCCGTTTGTCTTTATCAATGCCGCAATGAGCGCCGATGGTAAAATAGCAACGCGAGATCGAACTCAGACGCGAATAAGCGGCAAGAAAGATTTAGAGCGGGTTGATGCACTACGAGCTGAAAGCGACGCCATCATGGTCGGCATCGGTACAGTGTTAGCTGATGACCCGTCCTTAACGGTGAAATCGAAAAAGCGGCGAGAGAAACGGAAGAGCACGGGAAGAGATGAAAATCCACTGCGAATTGTGGTGGACAGTAAGGCGAGAACGCCTGACGATGCAGACGTACTAACGAAAGGCAATGGCGAACGCATCATTGCGATTTCTCAACAAGCGATTGTCGAGGATGTGGGCAAATTAGGCGAGAAAGCGGATGTCTTAGTCTGCGGCACGAATGACGTGGACCTGAAGAGACTGCTTTTTGTGCTCTGGCAGCGTGGCGTACGGAGAGTGATGGTAGAAGGCGGTGCAACGCTTAACTGGTCGTTGCTCTCGCAGCAACTCGTTGACGAGCTCTATACCTACGTCGGCAATATGGTTGTGGGTGGTGTGACCGCACCGACACTGGTGGACGGCGCAGGGTTTGGCGATGAGGATGCGAAGGTAACGCTGAAGCTCTTACGCATGGAGAAGCTGGATGAGGGCGTATTGCTCAAATGGCGTGTTCTTGAGAGTGAAGGAGAAACAAAAGGAGGAGGAGGAGGAGAAAGAAGCACAAAATGAAACTACCTGAAGGAGTGAAGGATTTTAATGAGCTTGCGTACATAACGAGCAGGAAATTGCAGAACGAGAACGGAGAGAAGACTGGTACGGTAATGATGTGGCGCAAGAAGGGAGAGGAGGAGTTTGGTTACGAGCTCACGTGCCCGTATTGTGCGACAGAGCAGACATCGAGCGTGGTGTTCACAAAGCGACCGTACCGAGTGCGGTGCAGCAACTGCAACAAGAGCATTACGATCGAGAAGCTATCGAAGAAATAGCTTATGCTTAGATTAAGAAGCGAGTTACCTTTATTTGAGTCCGAGCTGCTTTCTGATCAGTTCGCAAAGACTGTCCTTGATTTCTGAATGCCGAGGTACAGGGGCTTTCTTACCGTTTTTAGGATTCGCAAATATGCCATGCTTTTTGCCGTGACGGTGCAAATAGCAACCTGCATCTACTAATTCCCTGACAAGATCACGCCGTTTCGGTTCACACCACGATACCTATTTCTTTCGTCTGCACCATAGTCCGGTGCGGAATTTCATCCTCTATCATTAAGTGGTATGCGTCACGGATATTTTCTTCTAACTCTGCCAGAGAGTCACCCTGGCTAAATACACCGGGCACTTCTTTCAGTCGCCCGACGTACCATCCCTCATCCATCCAATATTCTAACGTAAAATGCCTCAACATCCTCTGCTTCACCCTTTACTTCTTTCTTTTTGGGGGTAGTTATATTTATGCATCACGAGCAGGGATCGAGCGTGGTGTTCACAAAGCGACCGTACCGCGTGCGGTGCAGTAACTGCAACAAGAGCATTATGATCAGGAAGCTATTGAAGAAATAACTTTTCATGCTAAGAATAATTTGAAAGGAGGAGGTGTTAAGAACCCGAAGTTTTTATACTTTTATCTATAGTGACATTTATTGGTTTACACAAAAGTGGAGGCATATAAATGGAAATAGATGAAAATTCTAAGTCTAAAAGCAATCTCTATTGTATCTATTGTGGAGAAGATATAGATATGGATAAAGAGCATTCTTTAGAATGCCCGATTATTAAGGGCATTCCTGAGATGGTTTTGGGTATGAAGCCAATTCTTGGAGACCATGAGTGGAATCTAAGTTTAGGGCGGTATGCAATCTTGTACACTATTACTCCCACTGCACCTGAGGGACATAGGATCGGAGGACATTTAAGTGAGAAAATCAGACGTAGATTGGTTCATGAAGAGATAGCCTTTAATGTAAGGAGACTCCAACTCTCCATACTAGCCAAGAAGAAGCACAAGGTTTTTAAATGGTTAGATAAGAAGAGAGAAGGAAATATAAAAAGTGGCTTAGAACATCCAAGAAACTTTGCAAAGGCTTGGGGATTTCCTGAAAGTATAGTTGACGAACTTTTTGAGAAGGAAAAGGTACTTCTTTACAATTTTGGCCCCGAAGAAGAGATCCCTCTCTTCCGAAATGAAAATACGTTTGAGTTAATATATGTTTCGCTTAAGGGCTTAGAGAACAAAAGAAGAGCTGCCGGATTAACTAAGTCTTTAACCAAAATTTAACATTCCTTTCTATTCTAGAAATCTCTTTCCTAATGCTTATCTTGTCGGAGGTCTAAATTGGCTAAGACAGGCCTCAATGAAGGAATATTTAGAGAGGGAATTAGAGGGAACTTATGACCCTTATCAAGAAAGGATTTTTGAAAGAGGAGTTGACACCACGACCAATAATTAGGAATTTTCTTTATAAAATTGGTAGCAGGTTCTCTTCAGCGACTCAATTTCTTGTAAAAAATACCAATACTACAATCAGACTATAAACTAGTAGTAGCGATACAACAAACACCAGCGATACAGCAAGAAAAACAAGTAATGATAGAGATAGAGAGGTTTCACCGGATGTAAGTAACGCCCACATTAAATATGATGCAACTAACCCGGAAATAATTCCAATAAGCGCATCACCAAATCTTTGATCCGCTACTGTTTTTTCGTTCTTCTCGAGTTCATTCCTGAAGATAGTGACAATAGCAAAAAATATAGGGATAAGTAATATCAATAGTACGAGTTTTATTAACAAAGATGTTACTAACATCCCTAGAGCTATCAACAAAGCTACGAAAATAAGCCCGATAATCAGTCCGATGAAAAGCCGTGTTCTAGTTGAAAATGCATGTTTTTTCTCATTCCTTTTCTTCTCAAACATTGTATCTATTTTTTCCCAGCGGTCTCGTATTTTATTTGGATCATTTAGCCCTCCAGAAATTATTTCTTCTCTGAACCCTTTCAAAGCTTCTACTCTTTTTTGAGTCTTCGAGGGAATTAAAAGACGAGCGAGGAACCAATATAGAAGGATGCAAATACATATGAAAATGAGAAATCCAATGATGAATAGAGCAAGAAGTAAACCAAAAAGGATGTTATTGATGGTGTTAACTGGGAAATTAGTTGTTTGAACTGCAAATATAAGAGCTATAATTGAAAGTGCAACTACTACAAGCAGAGTGATAATTGGTATAGTACTCTCGATTATTTTTGTTCTCTTCATTATAGATTTCACCACTCAGAAGCAATATCCAAGCGGTAGGTGAAAGTGGACAATCCTTTCTCTCTAAATCTTCTTCATCCACTTGTTGCCTTTCTTCATCTGCCATTTTTATTTATTCCTCGAAATCCCGGATTCTTTTTCTAATTTTTAATTTTATTTTAATTCTATTATCTTAACCCTTTCTCTCTTATCTCCTCCTCAGCAAGCTTCTTATTTTTCTTTGCTCTTTCAAAACGAGGATCTCTCTCTAATGTAATATCAAAACAGCGATTCGCTTCTTCATACCTCTTTAACCGATAAAAGGTAACACCTTTGTTATTCCACGCATCAACATCCATTGGATCTATCTCTAGTGCCTTCTCGAAACATGATAATGCCTCTTCAAACCCCTTTAACTCATTAAAAGCGAGCCCTTTATTGACTAATGCATTAATAAACTCTGGATCGAACTCCAACGCCTTATCATAACACATTATCGCGCCCTCGTATCTTCCCAATTCTGCTAAAACCATCCCTTTGTTATACCATGCAGTAACATACCCTGGATTGATATCCAACGCCTTATCAAAGCATTCTATTGCTTCTTCGTATCTCCCCAAGTTATAAAGGAGATTTCCTTTGTTGTACCAGGCGGCAACATCCGCTATATTGAACTCTAATGCCTTATCAAAGCATATCATCGCCTCGTTATACCTCTCCAATTCACTAAGGGCATTTCCTTTATTGATCCATGCATCCGCATTCTTAGGGTCTACCTTTAGGGCTTCTTCAAAACACGTAATTGCTTCTTCATATCTCCCCAAAAGCATGCCCAGAACAACACCTTTGCTGTACCATACAGTAGCATATCTCGGATTGATTTCCAATGCTTTGTCATAGCATTGTAGCTCTTCTGCATACATTCCCATCTCAGAAAGTGTACGTCCTTTATTGAACCATACAACAGCAAGCGTTGGATCAATTTTCAAAGCTTTTTCATAACATCGTAGTGCAACTTCATAAATTCCTTTTTTACTAAGAGCACTCCCTAAATTATTCCATGCACCCGCATCGTTTGGGTCTTTCACCAAAGCAAAATCGAAGCATGTCTGGGCAGCATCAAAATTACCAAGACTTGAGTGAACTATACCTATATTTACCCAAGTATTAACATCTGCCGAACTTATATCTTCAAAATGAAAGAGCATAGAGGGATTGTCATATGTGACATCATTCAAATGAAAACGGCCCAACTCTTCGGCTTTGTTCATCCAATCTCTGTCGAAATAACTCAATTGTGAAATATCCACTTTCATTGAGAGCACTTCCGATATATACTCACACCTCGTGGCTTCTTCATGATTTCCCCGGTTTAAAAAAAGGTCCCCCTTATTACGCCATGCTATTGCATCCCGTGGATTCAGCTCCAAAGCACGTTCTAAGGACTGTTCGGCTTCTTCCTCTCGGCCCAAAAATCTGAGGGCAGCACCTTTATTGCACCAAGCTTCATCATTTTCAGGATTGATTTCAATTGTTTTGTCAAAACAATGCAAAGCTTCTTCATGTTTATTAAGAAATGCAAGATTGGCTCCTTTTCCATACCACGCAAAGGCATTATTCTGATCAATTTCTAAAGCTTTATCATAACACTTTACAGCTTCTTCATATTTGCCAATGGATTCAAGTATTGTTCCTTTAGCAAACCAAGCATTAACACATAAAGGATTCATTTCTAGGGCTTTATCAACAAGGATTAATCCCTTTTCATGTTCTCTTTTTGAAAAGCACACAATGCCCTCATTTAGCCATTCTTCTGCACTCTTTCCGTGCATTTTTCCCAAAAATCCAAATACTCCCATCGTTATCACCTAAATGTATTCCTAGCCTATTTATCGTCTATATCGGGTAAACCTCTTCTTCTATTTAATCCATTCTTTTCTACTCGTTGCCAAGACTTGTTATACGACTTTACGTCGCTGATTAATTTTTTAAAATCTTTAACTGCCCTCCGTCCCTGTATCTTTACGTAAAGACGGGGATATATAGCGGCATTTCCATATCCTTCTCCAGGATAAACTGTTTGTGTTTTCATCAGATAGATAGATCTTTCAAATGTTAGATATTGAGGGTAAGGTATATTTAAGTTTTAGCTAATTTTTAGTGTGAGAATAGTAAACCTCCACAAACCCTCTCAAAAATCCCCTTCACGGCAACCACCGCTTTCGAATCCTCAGGCAGCTCGAGTATCGGCTTCCCCACCAGATCGTACGCGCGTATGTTCTCGTCTTCCGGTACGGTTCCGACGAGCTCGAGCCCGCTCTCTTTTATTAATTCAGGCAGCACGCGCTGCACGTCCTCATCCTCGGTTACCTTGTTCACGACAAGATAAATACGACGGATATTTATCCGCAACTTCTCTGCAAGCTGCTTTATCGACGCTGCCGTGTCGATGCCCCGTTTCGTCGGGTCGCTGACCACCAGCAGGGTATCCACGTCCCGGGTCGTCCTGCGGCTGAGATGCTCCAAACCCGCTTCGCAATCGATCAGAATAGTGGAATACCGGGACGAGAGCTTATCGATAAAATGCCGTAACATATCGTTGATCAAGCAATAACAGCCCGGGCCTTCGGAATGCCCCATTGCTAACACCGAGAACCGAGGCGCGTTTACCAAAATCTCCTCGATCTTGTATTCCAACAGCATATCAGTGGGCATATCTTCAGAGAAAAAAACCTGTGACGGCGAGGCGATCTCTTCACGGACGTCCCCAATCGTCTTTTCTACCGTGACGCCAACCGTACTCGGCAGGCATGTCGCAGGATCTGCATCGATCGCAAGCACTCGTCCCTGCTGCTCATTCTCAGTCAGGAATTTTAATAAGAGCGAGGCTATCACCGTCTTGCCCGTGCCCCCTTTACCTGCGACGGCGATGATCGTGCCCCGTTTTGTCATTTTTGAAAACTATTTCTCATCCTTTTTCTAACTTTCTTACTAGGGTACTGTTACGTTACTTTTTGTACATGAAAAGTCCCATGCCTGCACTGGTTTATCTCGAAACGTACGAACGCGGTGAGCTTGAAGAACGAATCAAGCAGCTCATGGCTATACTGAACGAGTGCACGCTCTGCCCACGAGCGTGCGGTGTTAACCGAAACGAAGGCGAGAAAGGCTATTGTAAATCAGATAGCCATTTGATGGTATCGAGCGTGCAGCCGCATTTCGGCGAGGAGGACGTCTTGGTCGGGGTTTACGGCTCGGGAACGATATTCCTCACCAACTGCAACCTGGGCTGCATCTATTGTCAGAACTACGATATCAGCCATCTCGGGCAGGGTCGACTGATGACAGAGGAGGAACTCGCGCAGAGTATGCTCCGGCTGCAGAAAATGGGCTGCCATAATATCAATTTCGTCACACCGACGCACTTCACACCGCAAATCGTACAAGCGCTGAGAATAGCGATTGAAAACGGGCTGCACGTACCGCTCGTGTACAATTGCGGCGGCTACGAATCGAAACGAACCATCGAGCTTCTGGACGGCATCGTGGACATCTACATGCCAGACATCAAGTACAGTGACGAAGCACACGCGAAGAAATATTCCAACGCACCTGACTACTTCACGGTGTGTAAAGAAGCGGTAAAAGAGATGCACCGTCAAGTTGGTGATTTAACCGTGGACGATCGGGGAATAGCCGTGCGAGGATTGCTGATTCGACATTTGGTGCTGCCGAATGGCTTAGCAGGCTCCAACGATGTGTTCAAGTTTATCGCCACCGAACTGTCGAAAAATTCATATGTAAATATAATGATGCAATATAGACCTATGTACAAAGCGTACGAGTACGAGGAGCTGAGCCGGGGCGTAACGCTGAGCGAATACCGGGAAGCACTGTCGTGTGCGAAGAAATGGGGGTTGCACCGAGGGTTTGAATACTGAATGAAATGCAGAGAAGAAACAAAGATGAAATAAAATTTCTGGGAACTGCAGGCGCACGGTTCGTCATGATTACACAGTTTCGGTCTTCTGCCGGGGCGGTTCTGAGTTTAAACGGCACCAACATCCTTATTGACCCGGGGCCTGGCACGTTGGTGAAATTCACGTCAAGCAAGCCGAAACTCAACCCCGCTAAATTGCATGCGATCATCCTCACGCACAAGCATTTAGATCATTCAAATGACGTCAACGTGATGATCGAAGCGATGACGGAAGGCGGATTCAAGCCCCGGGGGGTATTGCTCTGCCCACACGATGCCATTAAAAACGAGGGCAATGCGGTTGTTTTGAATTATTACAAAGGGCTTTTGGACCGCGTAGAAGAGTTCAAAGAGGGCGGGAGCTATACGGTGGGGAATCTCGAAGTGCAGACACCGAAACGGCATGTGCATGGTATTGTTGAAACGTACGGCCTGAACATCAAGCTGCAAGGTGAAACTACAACGACCGTTTCGTTTATTGCTGATACGCTTTATTTCGATGGTCTGGAGCAGTATTATGATGGCGATGTGCTCGTTATGAACGTAGCGATGTACAAACGGCGGGAAGGTGTGGATCATCTCTGCGTGACCGACGCGAAAACGATCATAGAGCTGCGGAGACCCAAGGTTGCCATACTCACGCATTTCGGGATGACCATGCTCAGAAATAAGCCCTGGGAGATCGCAAAGCAGCTCAGCGAGGAGACCGGTGTTGAGGTAATCGCAGCTCGCGACGGGATGAAATTTGACCTGAGTCCGTTTGTTTAAGATCTTCTCAGCTAGATTCTAGCTCTTTTTGATGCTGTGCAAATACTTACAGTTCTAAGGCTAATCAGAAGAGGCACGTGAGATGCGAAAGAAAGGGCTTTTTGAAATCAAGGATGGCACACGTTTAGTATTACACCAGCATTCGCTTGATTAGCTTATCCATAATACAACTGCGTGAGATAATGCCCACGAGTCGATCGCCGTCCATGACGAGTAATCGACCAACACCCGCTCGCGTCATTTTCTCCACGGCATCAATAACACTGTCCTCGGGACTGGCACAAATCAGGCAGGTGCTCATTCGATCCTTAACCCTGCAGGTATCCCAGTGCTCCTTGTCCACACGCAGCAAATCCTTGAGCGAAATAACGCCGACGGTCTTATTCGCCTTATCCGCAACTGGATAACCCTGATGCTTGTACCTGTTGATCAAGGAATCGAATTCTCGTAACGTGGCATCCTCGTTAATCGTAATAACAGTTGTCTCCATAATATCGGCTACGGTCACCTGCCGAAGCCACCCATGCCCGTCTACAATTTTTTTGATTTTTGCCGGTATTTCCACCTTTCCACACCTCCATTCTTTTCATGCTTCCACTAAACGAATCAACCGTCGTGCCTCTTTTTCCGTTCCAATAACACCAGAGTCCCGGGCACCACGGTCAACGCAGCAACCATACAGCAGGACACACCCATTGCCAGCATCTTACCCATGTCACCCATCATCGGTAAGTCCCCGAGTGAAAGGCACAAGAAGCCGGTCACCGCCGCGATCGTCGTTATGACCATGGGATAGAAGACGTTTTGGAGCGTATTCACCATCGCTTCCTCCCGTTCGTACGTGCGTAGCTCGAATTGGAACCGCTTCGTTACCTGAATGCCGAAATCGATACCGATACCCATGATCATCGCCATTGCACCCGACGTCATTGCTGTCACCTCAAATCCCACTAAATTCAGCGCCCCGTAGGTCCATACCGTGCCGAGGAGAATGGTTAACAGCGGAATGAGCCCGTATTTGATCGAGACAAAGAGGAGTATGAGAATAATGATGATGAGCGCGAAACTGATCGCAGAGGTTGTTTGCATCGTCTCCGCCGCGAGTTCCATCATCGCTACTGATTCCACCGGATCACCGGTAATCTCCACCGTCACGCCTGGTGGCTTATCCAGTTGTATTACTTCTCGGAATTCAGCAACGATCTCCTCCTCATCCACGTCATCCGACAATGTCAATCTCACCACGCTGAGCGTATAATCATCGCTTATGTACATG
>CAYUEX010000047.1:0-13321 GCA_964443855.1 uncultured Halobacteria archaeon
CGATCCCACGCTTCATGTCATCCCACACTTGCTGCATCGCAGCATTGTTGATCCAGTGCAGGTCGTCCATGTTCACCATGATGTCCGTGTGGTTCATCATGTAAGGCATCAAGAATCGCTGCCCCTGTGGCATCCCCGCATCGGGATTGTACCCAGGTGTTCGCGAACTCCTAGCCATCGCCAGTTTCTTACCTTCCTCGACGAACTCCGTCTTACGCTTGTCCTGCGTATATCCTCCATACACGTAGAACTTGGTCGAAGTACTCTCCGGTTTCTCCGCGAACTTGTCCGACATCGCTTTCAGGAAATTATGTTGAATATCTCCATATGGCATTTTATTCTACCCCTCCTCGTGGTACGTAGGTCTTTAAGTTCTTCACACCTATGTCCTTCTTTCCACCTTTTACATTGTCCATCTTTTTCCAAGCTTGGAATCCGTAAACAGTTCTCTTCCAGTGTATCTCTGCTTGTACGTCCATTGACTCGGGATCGTCCACTTCTTGCCAGAGACCACCTTGTGCATTTCGGTACATCGTGGTTCTCTTCTTGAGTTCATCCTCAGGAAGTGGCTTTCCTAACGTTACCTCTTTGTCCATTGCACCGCCGATCATGTCCTTCACATAGGTGACTTCTCCGGTAGCGTCGTCGATCGCCCATCGTCGCAGAGCATCGAACATCATTCCTTTCTCGTCCAGTCGGACCGCGTGCCCGTGAACAGTTCTGCCTCGAAGCCCTGTTCTCGCAGTGTCCATAAGCTCGGAATCGATAAGCTCCTTCGCGATCTTCTCAACGTCTCGCTCTCGGGCCTCGATGATTACCCTTCCGGATAACACACCAGGATCTATACCTCTATATCTGCAAAGCGCCGAGGTTGCTCGCTGATAAGGTGTTATCGGAGCGAAGAACATCGAGTCGGTGAACTGCACGTATCGTATTCGGTCACCTGCTTTTGCACCTTCGGTCGGCTCGACCATCTCACGAACCGCACATTCAGGCTCCTCCATCTCTTCCAATGGCGGGTGAATGCTCTTGTACTCCTCTCCAGGTGCACGGTGTGCAAGTAATCGCACAACATCTTCTTCTGCTATGTCCCTCAACTTCTCATACGTGTAGGACGGATCCATGTATTTCCTTCGATTATCCGCAACATGGCTGCCTCCAGCCCAAAATTGTGCCATTTTTTTGTTTCTCCTTTACATTATCTCCTTCGCACCTTCGGCTACTGCTCTCATCGGTGCTGCAAACTCTGGTATAGCTCCTAGCACCTCGCCGTACAGCGCGGATGTCCTTGCGGGTATGAAGTACATTGTGTCTGCATCTACGCACATCGCAGCACAGAAACAGGGTATGAACTGCCCCTTCGGGTGCCGTGTAACGATGTGGTTTCCGTAGAACACACCCGGACCGCCACCACCGTAGATACTGTGCGAGAAGAACGAACTGGACACCGAAGCGGCCTGTGCCATTCCACCGTCCACTCCTTGCATGCCTGTCTCCTTCTCCAAGAGAACATTGTAATACATAATGTTCCCCGGAACCGCCTGCCCTGCACGCATCGCTCCACAATTCACACATACCGCAGCAAGCATTCCTGCCGAGGCGTAGGCGTTCCACATTTGCATGTCATCTGAGTCGTACACTACAAAACCAGATGGCATCGTCTTCTTCTCTTTGATCACGCCGTCTGCTTTTGCCTTGTCTACCAAGCTCAACACGACATCGTCAATTGTGCCGTCCTTTCCGTTGTCCTTGATCAGGTTATACAGTACGTTGTTCGCATTCAGTCCCTCATACGCAAGGTCTAAGAGATGTCCTCGCTCGAAGGGTCCCATTGCGTTACCCATCTCCCACTGTGCTGCCTTCTCCAGGATCATGGTCAGCGCTGCGCCTTGCATTGCTCGCTTCCTTACCGTCGCTGCCAGGTGGTTCACCGGTATGTTCCTCAGTGCAAATCCCGGACCTTCGTTCTTCATCGGGATATCCACCAGCATCTTTACCGCACCGTCTGCGGGATCAGGATCCTGCGGATACATACCCCACACTGCGGCATGCACGTAGGGCGCATCCCACATGTTCACGTCGCAAACGTCAATGATTGCGTGCGTCAACGCACCCATTGCATTGGTCAGGCCTGCCGAGTAGTCACACAGGATTCGCGCTGACGGTACCTCCGTCAACATCCGCTTACCGCCTGCTATCAACTCGACTTTTGTGTCGTCACCTTCTTCAACACGGAGCATGTCCTCGACTTGCTTCGCTATCTCGTTCGCTTTTTCCACGATGGGGAATTGTCTCTCAATGCCGCGGATGACCATACCTCTGCCCGCGATTTGTCCGGTTGCTAATCTGCTCTCCAGCTTTGCCAGGTCAGTCGCACCTGTTCGCATTGCCAAGCTAACAATCTTCTTTATCGCTGGGTTCTTCAAAGGACTGATCGCATCCAAAGGAACGTCGCTTGCCAGTTTGCTGCCACTGTCGTCAAATAAATCTATCTTATCCTCTACCATAACTTCTTTATCCTCCCATTTTTATCCCATAAAGGGTAAGGATATGGTAACGCATTACTGTTTAAAAGCTTTTCGTTTTCTCACAGGGAACCAAAGTTGGAAATACAGAGCGGGATGCAGGTGTATGTGCAGGTGTATGTTTATTTAACCCCGTTTTAGCGCTCATTCACACTCGTCGGAAACTGTCTGTCGTAATCACCTCTTCTCACCTTCTGCTAACATCAATTCCCCTTCGGTGTTGAGCGTGAGGCGAATGGTACCAAAACCTGCTTCGGAAAGCGCATTTTTCAATCGCACCGGGCTGAAATACTTATTCGCATGGCCGTGACTGCTGGTTTGCGGGACACCGCCGATCCAATCAATGATAAAGAGTTTCCCTCCCTCTTTCAGCACGCGATGTGCTTCCATTAAAGCCGATTCAGGGTGGGGGATTTCATGCAATGCCTTGAGCGAAACGGCACAATCGAACGTATTATCCACAAACGTCAGTTCCTCCGCAGATTGAACCATAAACGTCACGGGAGACGATTTCAGTCGCGCTTTTTCTACGTTCTTTTCTACGGGATCGATCCCTGTCACCTCACAGCCGGTCGCTTCCTGCAAATAGATCGCAAGTTTGCCTGAGCCGCAGCCGATGTCCAGTACCTTCAGCGCTGTTTCCGGCTTTTTCAGCTCTTTTGCCGCAGCGAGTCGCTGACGTAATTCGGTCACCAATTCGACTTCGTTTGCTAATAATTCCATGGTCATTACGAGCATTCTCACCCTGTCCTCATCTTCGCCGTAGAGGAATATTAAAGTACCTGAATTGTACGGAGAAGATCATCGTAACCGTTCCGCATGCGTATACACATTCATCGTTTCGCCCCGCACGAATCCGGCAATACATAACCCTGACTTTTCCGCGAGTGCAATCGCTAAACTCGTGGTCGCACCCCGCGATGCAACGAGGGGAATATTTGTTTCCGAGCATTTTAACGCCATTTCTGACGATATACGTCCCGTGCATACCACAAACGTCTGGTCAAAATCGATATCGTTGAGTAAACCCTGGCCAATCACTTTATCGAGTGCGTTATGCCTCCCTATGTCCTCTGTAATGCAAATCGGGCCATATTTATGATCTCCCTTCTGGCCAAACAGGCCGACAATATGCACGCCGCCGGTAGCTTTGTGCACGTGTGAATCTAAGATGGTTTTTACCGCGTTAACTATCTCGTTTTTGTCGATACTCTGTTGAGAATCAATCTTTGGGAGCTTCGATTCGTCTAAGAACGAAATACCCCCGCCGCAACCACTCACGATGACTTTTCGTGCCGCAACCATTTTGAACGGATGGGTTATTATCACTTGAGCAATTTTCTGCTCGAACTCTAAGGACTCTATATCCGTCATACCTTTGATTATGCCTTCTGTGAAGAGATGCCCGATAACGAACTCCTTCAGCAGGTGTGGACTGAGCATCGCGGTGACAACGTGCCGGCCATTGACAAAGATAGCCAACGGCTCTTCGGTTACTACCTCATGCGTCGTCTCAACAAACGATCCGTCTCGGTATTTCAGGCATTTGACTTCTTTTAACATGACCCTACACCGTCTTTGCAATTCCTTCAACTATCTCTAAGAAGGTGTCAATCTCCTCCTTTGTGTTATATAAATAGAGCGAAGCCCTGACCGTGCCGTCCGTCAGACCCAAATGGTTCATCAGCGGCATGCAACAGTGATGACCGGACCGCACCATGATATCAGCAGCGTCGTCAAGCATGAAGGCAACCTCATGGGGGTGCAAACCTGTAATCGTAAAGGATACCACGCCAATCCGTTCGTTCAGATTCGTCGAGCCGTAGACCCGCACGGTATCAATCTCCAGTAACCCGTCTAAGAGCCGCTTTGCCAATCGCTCTTCGTATGCACGCAGCTCCTCCATTCCTATGGCCTTTAAATATTCTACAGCCCGTCCAAGACCGATTCCCCCTGCGATGTGCGGTGTTCCTGCCTCAAAACGTTCATAATCATGGGCTAACGTGTAATCGTCCCGTGATACCGATTCAATCATACCTCCGCCAAAGAGGGTGGGCTCGAGTTCCTGTGGCTTTTTCACCCACAGGACACCTGTTCCGGTCGGCCCGAGCATTTTATGCCCTGAAAGTGCGAAGAAGTCACATCCAAGCTCTGCCACATCTATAGGAATATGTGGGGCGGACTGCGCACCGTCAACGAGGAATAACGTCTCGTTACCGTGCGCTTTGCAAAGCGCAGCTATCTCTTTAACAGGAGAAATCGTGCCTAAGACGTTTGATATCTGCGTTACCGCAACCAATTTCGTTCTATCGCTCAGAGCATCTTCGAACTCCGAAACGTTGAATATCCCTTCACTGTTCGGCTCCACAATCTTCACGTGTACGCCTTGCTCTCGCAACTTCAACCAGGGGAGGAAATTAGAATGGTGCTCCAACAGCGTTGTTACTACTTCATCCCCTTTAGCCCATTTCAATCCGTACGCTACCATATTGATGGCTTCTGTGGTGTTCTTGGTGAATATGACTTCTCCCTCGTTTGCACCAATGAATTCCGCAACCGTGCGGTGCGCATTTTTATATTTCTGTGTTGCCATCTGGGATAATCGGTAAACGCTGCGTCCTACGTTCGCATTATACTCACGATAATAACTCAAAACGGCTTCTACGACGGGTTCGGGCGTGAGGCTCGTTGCTGCACTGTCCAGGTAAATGAGATCCGCCAGTATCGGGAAATCCGCTCTTATTTGTTCGTTCATTGGTATTACCCTGCACGGTATCCTCGGCCGCTAGCTATTATCTTATACTGCTAGTACGATAAAGTAAAAATGATGAACGCAAACGCAAATACTCTTCTTGCGTGGTGACAGTATATATAGTGTAGTATAGTAGAGAAATGAGGAAATGATAATAAAAGAAGATTTTTCGATTGACGAACGTGTACGAAGGATGAAGCAGCCGGGACTGGGCGCGATCGTGATGTTTTTAGGTATGGTACGAGCAGACGAGGGCGTGCAGGGAATGAGCATTACGGGGGACGAAGAGCGAGCGGAGGCGAAGTTAGAGCAACTGAAGCAGGCAACTCGCGAAAAATTCGAGATAGAAACCGTGGAATTTGTCCATCGCGTCGGGTCGCTTCCGGTCGGCGAGAACGTGCTGCTCATTCTGGTAGGCGCGAAACACCGCAAAGATGCGTTTCAGGCGTGCGAATACCTGATCGATACGCTGAAGCTGAACGAACCGCTCACTAAGGAAGAGTATTAAACGAACGGGGAACTCCTCTATCTGTTTCAGCAGCTGCTCGCAGAGAGCGGTGAGGTGTAAAAAAGGTACAAATCGCTCGAACTCCAACTGGTGATGGCAAACCCCTCTTAGCCGCCACTCACCCACGAGAGAATAATTATTTCGTCATTCCCGCGAACTTCGGTTTTCATACCGTGCTGATTCTCGATTTCCATCCCGTTAAGGTAAACGGTGAACAAACGCTTGATGATGAGACCGCCATTGTCGGTATCTCTGTCCAGTACCGTGTTCACGAAATTGTCACCGTATTCATCCGTTAATCGCCTCATTACGTCTTCTACTGTGGCTGAGCCGTTAATATCAAGTGCTGTTGACTTTGTGTTTGTCAAGCTATGTAACGAACTGGTGAATTTTATTGTTACCAGTCCCGATTCTTTTTCTTCTCGTGGCTGTGAGTGCTTTTTCGACATTTCTGAAATTCCGACCAGACTACGCCGGAGCGATGAATCCCACGCAATTTTTTGCAAATCTTCCTCCAGACGTTCACGCGATTTCACCTCGCTGAGCCATTGCAAACGATCCTCTTTCTGGTCCTCCATACTCCTACGCTTGGCCGTGAGATCTGGATAAACAGTGATCCACGTCTTTTGCGTTGGTGGCGTAGGATATTCGCGATAGCAACTGCGGCTGATGATCGCATTCGGCAGATACTGCGATGCGGCTTCATACGCCCGTTCCATCTCGTCCAAGGTGGGCCGTCTCGTTATCTGTTCGTACGCGAATATCGGTGCGAACGGATTAATGCGATATTTTATGCCTTTGTTCACGGAAGCGAGGAACTGTGCTATCTTTTCTACCTCTGCGTCACCAACAATCCCCGGCATGTACACCGTTTGCACTATAAGCTTTATCCCGGAACCGTCCAACTTCTCGATTGCACGCAGCACCGGCTTGTTTGACGCGCCCGTGTACCACTGATGAATGTCCTCGGAAAACGCCTTCACGTCTACATGCGCCTCGGTCAAGCCGGCTGCTTCTAGTTCAGTAACGTACGTTTCATCCTCACCCAACGCATAACCGTTGGTCATCAGCACGATTTTTTCAAACCCTTTCGCTTTTAAGCCTCTAACCAGCCCCAATAGATACTCCTTATCCAGCGTGGGCTCACCACCGGTGATCATTGCCTCTGTAGGCATATTCCCATAGTAATTCAGGCATGCGCGCTCCATGCGCCCGAGCGTCTCATCTGCGGTGAGTAGCGTGCCCCCTTCATCACGAGCGGGTCGGAAACAGCCTTTGCAGCGGAAATTGCAGCCCGTAAGCATGAACCAGATCCTCGGTTCTATTTCAGAAAGTGTGAAATACTGTAATCCTCGCTTGGCCATAGCTTATTTGTCCTTTTAACAGTCGATTATAAAAAGATGAAAAAAGATAGTCCATAACCGCCTTTTTTATATAATCGGTTTATTAAATGATAGGTGGAACAAGACGAGACATGAAGACGAGGCAAATTGGCGTGGTAGTAACCATAGTAGCGTTGTTCGTTGCTTTTGCAGGTGCCGCTCTGCAAAACGTAGGTGCCGCAACCCAGTCAACAGATAATGAGCTTGCAATCGTTTCCTTTAGCACGGATAAGGACCTCTACTCAGCACGGGAAGAGATGACCATTTCCCTCTCATTGCATGCCCCTGAGGAGATAAGCAATGCTTCGATTAAAGTTACCGGGGTGAAGAGTACGAAAGGAGTGTATTACGTACAGTATTCGAGTCAACAGGATTTAACCGCCGGAGAGAATACCATCACGTTCACAAAAAAACTTCCTTCATGCTCTCGGTGTGCCGGGATAAGCCAGGGGACGTATCTCATCGATGCTTCAGTGATTCATGACGGTGCAGTCGCTACGGCAACGCACAGTATCGCAATCACGTCCAATCCAGATCAAATAATCGTTGTAAACATTGGTGTCGGAGAAGCAAAACGAATGATGGAGTCCGAATCTAAAGACATCATCCTACTGGATGTGAGAACCGTGGAAGAGTATGACCTCGCGCATATAAACGGTGCACTCTCAATTCCGATCGCAGAGTTGGATAATGGGACAGAAAAGCTGGATACGAGCACTAAAATCATTGTGTACGGCGGAAACGGTGGTAACAGCACGATAGCCTGTGCTATGCTTATAGAAAACGGATTTGAAAGAGTTTATAATGTGATTGGCGGACTGAATGCGTGGGAAGAGCGAGGATATGCAGTTGTCTCTACCGAAACGTCAGGTCTAAAAGAACCGGGATTTGAAGTCGTTCTTGCACTTGTTGCGGGACTCATCGTTGCTTATCGGGTAAGGCGGCGATGATTTGAAATTCTCAGTTTATGGATTCGAGCGTAAAACAACCCGGTTCCAGCATGCGGAAATTCGAGCGTCTAAACAACGCCAAAGAGCATTGCGATACCAATAATGAGCATTGCTAAACCGCCAAAGAGCTTCATGTACTTTCTCTTTCCCTTGCGCCAGTCGTCAACGTCTTCCGGCGAGGTTTTTGTGTAAACCATCGCAAGGATGATGAACAGGGGAAGGGTGTAAAAGACGTTATACACGAGGAGATAAAAGAGCATTTTTGAGGGGACATCGGCGATTGAAGCCAGCAGGGCAAGATAGATTGGTCCGGTACAGGGAAATCCGGCGATGGTGGCAAGGAATCCCAAGAGCACCGCACTGGGTAGTGAGGCATACCGGGCAAGTTTCGCGAGGGTGGGCTTGATAAAAGCGGGAATCGCTAACGTGGACTTCTCACGCCAAAAGTCCCGGATGTTTGTGAGACCTGCTGGTATGACGATTGCGATCACAATGGCTCTCATGATATCTGGCACACCCGAACGTTGGAAGATCTCCATTAAACCATACCCGATGGCGAAATGCGTAACAAAAACGCTTACAATGAAAATCAGCCCGATAATGAGCACATGCCGTTTCGACTTTACCATTAGGAGTGAGGCGAGCAAAACGATCAATACGGCGAACCCACACGGGTTGATACCTTCTATTAACGCCTTTCCGATGAGTATGGAAAGTGATGGAGTGTGCGCTTCATCAGGCTCCGCTATCAGTGAAAGTGGATCAGGGCATTCATTTTGCAAACAGTACGCTATCTCAGTTTCGAGCTTTTCTTTTGTCAGCTCGTTGCCGATTAACGACGTAGTGCCAATAAATGCAGCGGGAATATCAACAGCTGGCGGATTGTATGCTTGGATAAAAGCATTAAACAGTTCGCTGTTCGTGCTGTTGTAATTGATCTCATGTTTATGTACTTCAATTTCTGGATGCGCGTCTTCAAGCTGCTCTATTAGCGGCGTTACCTCTCTGCAGTGCGAGCAATCTGCCCCGTAAAAGTAATAGAGCGATACCGGGTTCTGCGCAGTGACGACCGGAATGAAGAGAAGATGCGCAATCAGGAGCGTCGTGATGAAGAATAACACTAAGGATAAAGATAAGTTTCCAATGCTGTATCCCTGCACATTTTTTACGTGAGACATTGTGTTTCATCTATTGTGACTACACAGTCGCAATTGTATTTCGCGGTCGCGGAATAAATAATTGGGCGCTTTTTATTAGATCCTCTTACTAATGAGGCATCATGGACTAGTGCGTGAAAAAATGATCGAGCAGGTGAAGGCAGTTATCGAAACGGAGTTAAAAATGCTCTTAGCGATGCAAGGCGGCAGTATCGAACTGGTGGGCGTAGAAAACGGCGTGGTGAAGGTACGGTTGGCCAGTGCAGCTGCCTGCTGTTCAACGAGCCAATCAATCTTGGTGAATTTTGTGGAGGAGACGCTGAGGCAGAGGATTCCCGAAGTGAAAGAAGTACGTGTGGTCGAATGACCTTAACTCAAATCCTTCAATAAGATCGGTCGACGGGATGAAAAGTGTGCCCCGGTTATTCCAGCAGAAGCAGCCCGAAGAAGGTTATCTTTGCATCAAACGAGGTCAGCACGTCCAATTCGTAACCTGCGTTCCTGACCGTCTCGAAAACATTTATCCCACACGCTTCCATACTCGGCCTCACTTTATGCTGCTTTTCACAAAATCGCTTTGATGCGAAATCTACCTCGAAACCCGCTCGCTCTGGCAGACAATCTTCACAATAGGCACAGGGTAGTCCACCCATGGCAAATGCCTTGTAATAGCCGGAGATGAATGCATGCCGTTCCAAGTCAAACATCGTGTCGTGCAGCTCTTTTATCGCATCCCAGAGGTAATGATGGATGTGTGAAGGCGGGACATCGAGGTTGGGTTTAACGTCGAATCGGGCTATGATCGCCTTATCGTAGCACTGTACCAGTTTTTTCGTCTCTTCCACCGAAGGAACATACGGTGGGCAGCTGAGATGCCTGCCATACGCTTTGCAGCCATACAAACATTTCCACCGTACCCACTCCGCCACTTCGATCGTATCAGCAGAAATAAGCTTAAAATCGGCATGGATCTGCTTCAATTCGTCCAATAAAGTATCCAACTCTTTTTTCATCGTCAATCCTTTATGCTCTTTACATAACGTTGTGCAGTGCTATCGCCACCGTAACTTCAGCGGTATGCAGCTGAAGCCGCCACCTACCTTAGTAGATACTCGACTTTGTACGTTACACCTTTTCAACGTTTTCAGACATACACGAGGGGCAGATAACTTTCTCGCCCATTGCGTCGAACTTGTTGCCGCAGTCGTTGCATTTGTACCGCTCGAGTTCTAACTTCTCAATATCAAGGTCAAAATCTCCTCCCCCAACACTACACATTGCAATCCCTCCGCTATTCACGTATGCTCTTCACTTCGTAGGTTGACAGTAGGGTTATAAAAGATTGGCGGTTTTAAGCATCGCAGGTTAAGTCTACCGAACTAAAAATGCTTTACGTGTGTTACTGAACCGTACCATACCCCCCGCCCCCAGGGGTTTCAATGACCACGACATCTCCCTTTTCAAGTTGCATAGTTATCTTCGAAGGCACGTCGATTCGTGTTTTATTTCGTAGTATGTAATTCTCACCTGCTCGTCCGTTTTCGCCACCTTGCAAGCCTTTAGGCGGGTATTTGCGCCGGTCTGATTGCAGCGAGAGTGTCGCATTGTCTACGAGGACTTTAATCGCTCTTCGTATGCCTGACCCACCTTTGAACGCACCGTTTCCGCCGGAATTCTGAATCAGTTCGTACTGCTCCACCTGTAGTGGATACGAGAGCTCTAACGCTTCGATCGGCGTATTCGCGGTGTTCGTCATGTGCGTGTGAATCCCGTCTTCGCCTGCTTTGTACGGCAATGCGCCCTGGCCACCTGCAATGGTCTCGTAGTACGTAAACCGCTCACCGGTATCCTCGTTTATACCACCGATCACCACATTGTTCATCGTGCCTTGTGACTGCGCGGGTATTTTGTCCGGTAGTGCTTTGTGTAACGCAAGGAGCAGTACATCCACAATGCGCTGTGACGTCTCGACGTTACCGCTGGATACTGCGGCTGGCGGCTTAGGATTCAAAACGGTCCCTTCAGGCACGCGAACGGTGACGGGCAGGTAACAGCCATGATTAGGCGGAATCTCGGGATCCGTTACGCAGCGTAGGACATAGTAAACAGCGGAGAGCGTGACCGCGAGCGGAGCATTAACATTCCCGCTTCGTTGCTGCTCGGTACCGTCAAAATCGATGGTGATCGTACTACCCGTGATTGTTATGCTTACGGCGATTTTTACGGGCTCTTCGGTAATGCCATCGTCGTCCAGGTAATCTTCAGCGGTGTACGTACCATCGGGCATCTTTGAAATTGCATGCCGCATCCGGTTCTCGCTGTATTCGATGATACGATCCGTAAACGTCTTGTAGGTGTCGGCACCGTATTTCCGGATCAGTTCGGCCGTTCGTAATGCCCCCAAGTTGTTCGCAGCGATCTGCGCCCGAATATCCCCGATACGCTCTGTAGGCGTGCGTGTATTAGCTTTTATGATGGCAAAAACGTCCTCATTCTCCTTACCGTTATTGACAAGCTTGCACGGCGGGATAATAAGTCCCTCTTGGAATAGTTCGGTGCTGTTACCCGGCATCGAACCCGGAGCCATGCCACCAACGTCCGCATGATGGGCTCGATTCACGACGTAGCCCACCAACGTCCTGTCATGGAACACCGGCTTGATCACCGTAAGATCAGGGAGGTGTGAGCCGCCGTGGTACGGGTCGTTAACCACAATCTGGTCACCCTCGTGTACGGTATCGAAATGCTGCATGACGCAGGTAACCGTAAGCGGCATAGCACCGAGATGCACGGGGATATGTTCAGCCTGTGCTAGCATCCTGCCGTGAGCGTCAAAGACGGCACAGGAAGCATCCATCCGCTCCTTTATATTCGGTGAGTACGCCGTTCGTTTCAATGCAGCACCCATCTCCTCAGGTACTGCGGTAAATGCGTTTTTCAGTATCTCGAGCGTCACCGGGTCCATTTTCGCTTCTTTCGATCGCATTTTAAGGGTATAGCCCTATGATCGTCAAGCGTACACAAAGTATAAATGACTGTGAAGAGTTAAAGAAGAATAAGACTAAAACTTTGGTGAATATCGTGCACGGCAAAAAATCATCTTAACGATGAATGTGACGAGTATTTTTATTAACAACGGACAATGGAACTGGGATGCTATTGGTGTGATAAGCGACATCATTCTTGTCATGGCTCTGGTTACAGTAACATGTTATTATGCCAGAGAGGTTAGAAGACAAACTGAATTAATGGTACAAGATCGAGAGAGAGACAGAATTTTAGACGAAGTTAAATATGTTTTAGCGCCATATATCCAATCTCTGAAAAAAGAACTTGAGGCGATCGAGCAGAATAAAATCAAATGGATTCGCTATCCTACAGGGATGTGTCACTTTGAGTCATACCCCTTTAAAAGTTCCTATGCCAATATTAAAGAATATGGTGGTGCAGAGAGAGATGTCTTTAGTAAGTCTGATGATTTAAATGTGAAGTTTTCTTCTCACGAGGTTTTATACGACAAGTTGTCTGCTGCCTATGCTGCGATTGAAAGAGAAGTTAAAACCCCTGAACTTGAAGAGCGCTTAAAAGTTTTGGTGAAGGAATTCAATGAATCTAAAGAGGGAGTTTATAAATTAACTGACGTACCTTTTGAACAGCCCGATATAATTTTTGGGAATTTTATTATAAATCGCGAATATCAAATAGAGCGAAGACCGGATTCTAACCAACCAAACATTGATTTTTGGGAAGAATATCGGGATGAATTATTAAAGTTCAGAGATACACCACAGATTAAAGAACTCGACAAAGAGATTGAAGGTTTGTTAAGGCAATTAAAGGCGTTAGATGAGGAGCTTTTAGAAAACCTCGAAAAAATAAGAGAAAGGTATCGAGTAAAGTACAGCTTTACCAAATACCAGATCTACCCGGAATTAAAAGAACTTGAGGAGCGGCTTATGGTGTAGGTAGCCATTGACGTAATACCTAAAGGATCAGCATCAATCAATTATTAGAAAGCGTATTTTTAACAAAAAGCACCGTATTAAC
>CAYUEX010000048.1:0-8898 GCA_964443855.1 uncultured Halobacteria archaeon
GTAACAACACCATACGTCCCAAATATTTCCTCGGAGTCCCATAAACCATCTTCATCGGTATCCCGCAACGCAGGGTCTGTTTTATACACATAAACCTCATTACCATCGTGGATACCATCATAATCCGAATCCACACACGTGGGATTAGTGCTCTAGGAACGCTCATCACCATCACTGAGCCCGTCGTAGTCGGTATCAGAATTCGTGGGGTCGCTTTTGTAATGGTAGGTATCTCGCATACTGATTATCTCCGCCTTTGCGTACGCTCTATCAGCATTATCCGGGAATATCTCATCCATCTGGGTCTTGTTATCGGTATCAATATATCTGCAGATTTCATACAAGTCGGTCACATTATCTGCATCTGTATCCTCTGCTAAGGGATCGGTAGAAAATCCAAATAAACCTCTGGATTCCGCATAATTCGAGATACCATCTTCATCAGTGTCCTCATCCCAGGGATCGTAACCATTCTTATGTTCCCCAAGATTCGTCAGCCCGTTGTCATTATAATCGATGGTTGCATCGCCCGCATCATTTGGATTGAGTCCATGTTCAATTTCCCAACCATCTGGCATCCCATCCCCGTCGGTATCTGCTTTCAATGGGTGCTGCCCTGGAACGGATGTTATATTACAGAGTAGTCCAAAGACTATTAGAACCAGCAGGGATACGTGCTTTATTCTCAGCATATTGATAGGAACTAAATTCCTCAATATGCTTTAAATAGCTATCTCTACTGGCTAAAAAAAATGCCAATGTTTGAAAGATAAATTCATCTTATATACATTGCTATCTCATCTGTTAGCGCATTTTTAGTTTCGTTCCCTTCTTCCTTTTCTCCCCCGTTCACCATTGTTGCCACGGTTCCGAGAAAGTTCTGCTCTATGAGATTTACCTCTGCTTCACTAAGGGTTTCGTATTTCTTCACTAACGCGCCGTCTGGCTTATAGACCTTTATTGTCCCTCCTACGGGATTTGACACCACTCTATAGATTTTACCACTCGGCATGAGCCAAGCCCAGATTTTTTCCTTTGTTTCTTCCATTTTTATTCCACCTACACCGCGAATACACATTGGAATACGTTATTGGCACAAATCACCGCGTATAAGACCGTCATTGCCATGACGCAATAACATCCGTATTTTCCTATTGTTCTCCTTCCAAGCTCTGATTTATCAAAATGGTATAACGTGAGACAAAAGATGAGGAGAAGAACGGGTGCGAATATCTTCAAAGGCATGAGATACGGGTTGTAATAAAGAGGGTTAAGTTCGTAGAGGTTCGCACTGGTTGCCAGCGCGATTCGTGTGGTGATAAGATCAAATACGTTGAGCAGAAAGTAAGGGATGGAAAATACAAACATTCTATGTTGGTAATAATCCCCGTTCCAACTATCTCTGTTATTCTTCATTACTGAATAGATTGAAAAACGCCACATATAAGCTTTTCGCTTTTTTAAACCGATAAAAAGCTTCTAATCATCAAAAAAACTGCTGAAAGCGGTTATTCACTATGCCGCCGAGTAATGCTATAAAAATTTTCCAACATTCGCGAATAAACTTACAACATCCGCAAGTTTACTTTTTAAATGTGCTTCACGCGTATTTTTTACCGACCGTGTACCCGATTGCGAGACTACCCGCAGATATAAGTGTTGCGAACAATATAACATTCCAGAATATAATCGTTGATTCGCTAAAATAGCTAACCATCGTCGCCGTGATGTGAATGCCCCAGAAACCAACGATCAGTGACAATACCCCTGCGGTAGCCAATGCAAAAGAGAAGACATCTTTTACCATTCTTTTTTTTTAGCTCCTATTTAGCCATGATAGTCAAACAATGCACTAGAGATGAAGTGAAGAGGAGTTCATCAATAAACCTGCATCCTACCTCTTTTGGGCGCACCTCATTCGCTTTTCTCTCCTTCCACCTCCATTCCCATCTCCTGTAAAACGGTCCTTCCCAAATCTAATAATTCGTCAGCACTGATCTCCCCCATCGCTTCCGTTGCTTTCCTCAGCACTATATTCTCCTCCTCGTCATCCATAGCCGAGTCTGCTGTCAAACTGTGGACCAAATCATCTGTTTCTCCCTTCTCTTTTTTCTCTTCCTCTTCTTCGTCTTTCTCTTCTTCCTCAGGTTCTTCTTCTACAACATCTGCCACATCCGATTGCAACCACCACTCCTCCACCAATTTCTTTTTGCCATCGAAATCGTCGAATATTCCTGCCTCATCTACCGCGTCTGTACTCCCTTCTTCACTAGCCACTTCTTGATCCGTGTCTGCTGCAAGCATACTGTCCTCCTTTTCCTTTTTCCCAAATTTTATTCGATCAAGATACTTCATTTCTGCTTCTTGTCTCCTTCATTTTCACTCATCTTATACGGTTGTTTGTAGCACGAAGAGTTTATCTGATAATATTGGTATTACGAACAGCACAATAGCGGAAACGAGGAAGAGCAGGGCTGCATAGAAACAGAGCTTGTAGGAGCTCCCACCGGAGGCACACTTCGATGCAATTGCATTTGCTATCGTTGAAACGAGGATAATGCCCGTCACGTATTTCGAGATGAAATCGAGATCAGTAACACCGCCACCAATGTTGAAGAAGCCCATACCTGAAGGCAAACTACTTTGCGCTCCACTTAAGGTCTCAGCCTGCTCCGTCATCATCTCCGCCATAGCATTGCTAAATGAAAAAATCACCTGGTAGATGAACATGATCACACCGCTCATCGTTGCGTGTAGGGGTATTATAAGATTGACGAATCCGTTGGCGTGAAGTTTCCTTTTTGCTCGCAATAACGATATCTGCAGCGAAGATCGTGCAACTAATGTTCCTATCTCAATTGGATCTCCACCGAGCTCTATGGCATCAAGAAAAACCGTTGTCGATTGATTTATTAATTGCGAACCCGTTTCCGCTTTGAAATGGTACCAGCATATTTTTGGATTTATTCCATTACGTAATCGTATATCCAGCCTTTTTACGAATCCCCCCAACGCCCCAACCGCGTCTCGATTAAGCTTGCTTATTGCCACCGTGAGCGTGGTCCCGGTGATCCCAGCAGCAGCGCCAAGGCTCTTTAAAAGCGTTGAGATGTCCCTATCCCTCTTTTCTATCTTCTTATCGTCGATTAATCCCGTAATGCCTATCGGTGCGAGTAAGATGGCTATAAGAAGGAATATAATCCAAGGATCCACGCCGATCAGGAGTAAAAGGAGCGAAGAAATAGCCATTATGGGGAGAATAATCGTACACATTTTATGCGCTATTACTTGCTCTTTTGATTTCACTTGCAACGAATGCACAGTCTTCTCATAGGGGGATACACGGTAAATAACATACACCCCCATAATCGAAATAAAGCAGAATAAAAAGCCTGATAAAAGTGCTGAGATATAGGGATCGCCCATGTTAAAGAGGAGCGAGCTTATAAGAAAAACGGCGATAACCAGGATTACCGAGACGAGCAGCGCAGAGTATCCATCCGTCCATTTCTTCAGCGTCTCGATATCGCTCAAATACTTATTGGTGTACAGTTCTCCCTGTTTCTCTACTTCGCCTCTCAAAAATGTCAATTCTTCTTCTCCTGTGGCTAATGCATTTGCGAAGCGAATAAGGAACTCTTTAAGCGCGGGATGAGTGGCCTCATCGGAAACTATTTTGCATGCTGTTACATAACTATAGCCGTAATTCTTGGCTAACAGATGTACCGTGTTAAAATATTTCGAGCTTGTCCCCTCTTGCTGACCCGCGAGTTCAAAGATTTTATCCCGGCTTACCTTCGCGGTGGCAACCGATGACATGTAGGTCTGTATGTTTAAGAGGTCCAGCATCATCGACTTGTCCTCTTCTATTTGCGTTAAAAAATCCAGTTTCAGATTCTTTTTCTTCTTTTCCCCTTTTGTCTCCTTTTTCGTGTCCTTGTTCTTTGCCTTTTCCTTTTTCGTGTCCTTGTTCTTTGCCTTTTCCTTTTTCGTGTCCGCGTTTTGCATCGTTACAGTGCACCCTCGCCATCCATCTTGGATAATAAGTCAAAGAGTTCGTAGAAGCCGGTAACGCCTGATTCCTGTATTTTCATCAATAACTTCGCTTTCTGCTCCAAATCTTTGTATATCTGTCGCCTTTTATTTGAGGGGAGTCCTCTCATCGGTGCTATTTTCTCTTCCAGGAGATAAGAATTCATATTCCCGGGGAAGTCAAAGGTATCGGTTACCGGATTCCATTTGAAAACTTCGATGAATGAGAAAGAATCAGAGGTGGTATCATATCCCACGATCTCATTTATGCTTGTCACTCTTCTGAGCATTTTACCATTCTTCCCTCTCACTCCCTGCTGTATAATAACCACATTCAGATTGTCAACATAGGTCTTCGGGACGCTTATCGGAACACCGGTCAATCTCTGGATAAGCTTTACCACGGATGCAGCGTGGAACGTCGCCATGGCGGGATGTCCGGTCTGCATTCCCTGAAATACTATATTTCCCTCGACACCACGTATCTCCCCTACAATGATCTCGTTCGGTCGTTGTCGCAGAGCCGCCTTCAGGAGGTCGAACATTTCTACACTCGAGCCGCCCGACTCATCGTTCCCCGACCCCGACCGGGTAACCTCTCTCATCCAGTTATGGTGTGGCAGTTGCACTTCTGCAGTATCTTCGATTGACACGATTTTCGCTTTGGGCGGGATGAATGTCGTGATGGCATTCATGGTTGTTGTTTTACCCGATGCCGTCTCGCCCGAAATGAACATATTCATACCCTCGCGGAGGCATATCCACAAATATGCCGCCATATGGTAATCAAACGTATTAAAGCCGATGAGTTCAAGGGCGCTCAGTGGGTTTTCGCTGAATTTCCGTATGGTGAAGTTGGAACCTTTCTTCGAGATCTCTGTTCCAAATACGATGTTTATTCTCGATCCGTCGGGTAATACCGCATCCACGATTGGACTTCGATAAGATATGGGCTTGCCGATCTTCTCGGACATTTTTATGATAAACAGATCTAAATCCTCTTCCTCTTCAAAATGGATAGCGGATTTCAAGGATTCAAATATCTTGTGCTCGATAAAGATCCTCCCTAATCCAGAGCACGAGATATCTTCGATGTAAGGATCGCGAATAAGTGGTTCCAAAACCCCCATTCCTACTTTGTCTCGTACCATGAGGTATTTTACCCCTTTCAGTTCGGCAGGGGTTACATACACTTTTTTCGCGCTGCTGTAGCTCTCGTCCTCACGGTTATTACCTCCATTTCCCGTGCCATTGCCATTCAGGAATTTTGGTATAAAACTTCCTAACTTATCCTGCCATTTGTTGTTGTCATTACCCCCGTTTTCATTATTTTTTCCCGTTTTTATTGCGCATACCTCATCGATACACTTCAGCAGAATAGACGTTTTTTCTTCCGCATTTTTTGGTGCGTCATAACTATCTACCAATACCGCTATCTTCTTCTCTACTTCTGCAACCAGAGCATCCATAGTGCCAAAAAGAACGGGCTCGATAGGAATGTAAAAATCACGTGAATCATTTTTATCAGGGCATATGTGAACTGAAATATCAGGACTGACGGGATACACCAAATTAGGGTTTTTTACTTTCTTCAAATCCCGTGAAAGTTCCTTATAGAATTTTGGCGTGCCGACGGTATCTAAAGGAACCAGGTGTAAATACTGTAGAACATGCGGGCTCTTTTCAACCTGTTCCTTCCCCTCTTTTGACAATATTTGATAGAGTCCACACTGCGTCAAGTCGCCGTGGTCCTCTACTACTTTGGTGCTATCCACCTCAAAAGGAAGTACTGTGGGTGCCATTCTTTATCTTCACGCTTTGGCCTTTGAAACAGGAATTATCCGCAAGCCGATGCCAGACTCGACTTCAAATGCAACGATATTACCGGTAATTTTCTGTGCTCCCCGTATCTTTGCAACTTCTAAGGTTTTCACGAGGCGGTCTCCCACTTCTTCGGTTCGTAAGGTGAGGTGTGCATCGCATATAGACCGTATACGAGTGAGCATTTCCTCATTGAACGCATACGTATGAACCGTTACAAGGACGGTCTTGCCAGAATCGCATATTTTTTTACAGCTCGTAAAGAAATTGATAATATCCTCATCTGAAATACCGGTGGCGATAACCGTAAGAGAATCGACAATTACGACTTCTTCCGACTTGCCTTTCATGTCTCCTATAACGTATTCGAGAAGCGGAAGATCCTCAGTCCAGTTCATATCCCCTATATGAACGGGATAAATTTTAAGGTTCCCGAACACGAAAAAATCAGAGATGTCAAGGTCTAAACTATTCATCTGTTTTAACAGGCTTTTTACGGTGTTTTCTGTGGTGTAGGTGCCGAAAGTAAAGCCTTGCTGCAGCCCCCCCCACAGTAGTTGCTGTGTTAACACGCTCTTTCCGGTACTGTTTGCCCCTTCGACCAGAGTGAGTGTTCCTCTTGGTATTCCACCCCCCAGCTTCTTGTCCACCTCTCCGTTCCCAGAGGAGAGTATCTCTTTATTTTCGTAAGCATTTTCGAGTGTTGCTTCCTCATCATCCTCAGCATAGTCTTCTTGCGTCATCGTCTTGTGCTCCTGTTCATCCTATTGCTAACATACCTAATAAAAAGCTTCTTCTATTGTAATTTATTAATCAACAGTTTCCATTTATATTTAATATATTTGACAAAAATTGTACAATATCATCAAAATTGATATAACTTTACAACTATCTACTGGGTCGGCAACGTTGCTACCAAATTAGAAATATGTCGCATCTGAGATGGCGTTTGGCATAACTATTTTTGTCCAGTTTTGATTCGGACTGGAATTCCCGATCGCAGGGTACACGCGTATCTGGATCTCCATATCCTCGTCGGGGTCGAATACGCGGGGATTTATCAGATCTGGCGTAATCCGCACAACAGTCCATTCGTTATTCCCTAAAGCGTCGCTATCCGCTGAAAATGCCGCCGACGCATTGTACGGTAACCTGCGGTGAATTGCTTGATCTCCTAATCCTGTGGGATAATAATGGATGAACACATCCATATGCTTAAAATTAGAGTTTACTATCTTCGTCGAGCCCGTATTATTGATATGAACCGTTATATCACTTTTCGGGCCGGGATTTGAGGATGTTACCGAAACACTCCCTAAATCTATCTCTGTTTTAAGCCTTTCATTGTCGATCTCATTGATTTCCTGTAGCGCGTTAGACATCGTATCCATGCTAAACAGCGCTCCGGTTACGAACAAATAAGAGGAAACACCAAGGATTATAACCATAGCAACAGTGGCAAATATCGTTCCAAATCCCATTTTTCTTTAGTTCACGTTTGTTTTCTTACTTATAGTGAATACGTGTCTTCAGTAGAAATCCCGTTAGGGAGTATCATTTTCACGAAATAGTCTCCGGGAGTGATCCCTGCTGTGGCTATCATTATGTTTACGGTTTCTCCCCCGTCCCATTTCCCATTCCCCCCGTCATTTTCAATCGCATAGTTCCAGCTTGGCGTGATCGAAAGGGTCGCATTATACGGTATTCGTTGAAAGTCGTTTGTCTTACCGAAGAAAATGTCACTACTATCTATCTGCGTGATACTTGAAGCCCCGATGTTTTTTACATAAATATACGCTTGTGACGTATCGTTTGTCTCTGCGATTATATCAATGGAGGTTTCAATTCGTTCGCCGAGTAGTGCGCTGCTTGAGACCACCGAGCTGGAGGCACGATTTAAGGCCGGGAAAATTGCGCTGAGCAGCATACTGGCACAGACCACACAGGCGATGGTTATCATTGCTGTCGTAATTGCAGTTTCAGCCATTTAGGACATATCTCGTAGAAGAGTGACCAACTCCTGGTGCTCACCCGTGATTATCCGGTCTAATTCAAAAAGTGCAATAATGCAATGTTTCGCCTCGACTTCCTCGTTCTTGGTATTGAGATATGCTGCAGGGAGTTCTATGATCTTTAAAATTGCATCCTTCATCTCTCTCGATAACCGCCCGGTCAGTTCGTATAAGTCAATAACGTGATTTACCTGCTCTATTCCAATAAGGTTTAGTGAATAGTCCGCCCATTGGATAAGTTGTGCAAGCATAAGCGTGTCAATGATTCCGTCCCAGGTTTCACCAGCAAATTCTTCTCCTAATTCTGCTATAAGTCTATTCCGCTCGGATTCTGCTGTTTCCTTATTGTGAAATAGTGGTATTCCTGACGGTGATTGAGTTTTTGTTTCACCCAACACCTCAATAGCGGCTTCCAAATTTTTCAGCTTTTCCACTTCGATAGTACCCTGAGTCTCTAATTCCTGCATGCTATTTTCTAATTTCTTAAACATCTCCCCATCATTTTCATAACTCATTTTTATCACCTTTAATTGTTCAATAGAATCTTCGAGAGTTTTAATGCGAGATTCATCGACGGTGTTATCCGCGGAAAGACTCGCTAACTGTGCGATGGAATTTTCGAGAGTTTTAATGCGAGATTCGTCGACGGTGTTATTCCCGGAAAGACTCGTTAACTGCGCGATAGTGTCCTCGAGAGTTTTAATTCTCGATTCATCGACGGTGTTATTCCCGGAAAGACTCGTTAACTGTGCGATAGAATCTTCGAGGGTTTTAATGCGAGATTCGTCGACGGTGTTATTCCCGGAAAGACTCGTTAACTGTGCGATAGAATCTTCGAGAGTTTTGATGCGAGATTCATCGACGGTGTTACCCCCGCTCAGTTCCTGTAATTGCGCGATAGTGTCCTCGAGAGTTTTGATTCTCGATTCGTCGACGGTGTTACTCCCGCTCAGACTCTTTACCTGTGCGATGGAATCTTCGAGAGTTTTGATTCTCGATTCGTCGACGGTGTTACTCCCGCTCAGACTCTTTA
>CAYUEX010000048.1:8998-13206 GCA_964443855.1 uncultured Halobacteria archaeon
CCTGTGCGATGGAATCTTCGAGAGTTTTGATGCGAGATTCATCGACGGTGTTACTCCCGCTCAGTTCTTGTAATTGCGCGATAGTGTCCTCGAGAGTTTTAATTCGCGCCTCGTCAACACCTCTGGTTCCAGCCTGCTGCACTTCACCGAGATGGGCAAATGGGTTTTCAGCCAGGTTCATTGTCTCACGTACGTCAACGAGAACTTTCTTTATCTCGCTCTTCACCATGTCCATCTCTTTATCCAGTCCGTTTATACGATCTATTAGTTCCATTGCTTTTCTTCACACAGCCTTTTCCTTTGGCACACCCCAAAATTTAAAAAATAAAAGAGCAGAGGGTTAAAAAACAAAAACCCTCTATTTTTGATTTAATACAGGTTCATCACGTCGTAGATTGCTCCCGGTACAGATTTATAGAATACAAGTGCCGCACCCTCTACGGGTTTCACTTCTATCGTAAAATCGGCATTCTTCGCAAGATCCACAAAATTAGCCTTTATCTGTAACTTTTCGTTCTTCTCTAACAGGGAATCCCCATCTCCGTCAATAAAGGTATAGGTCCAATCACCGTCATTATCCGCACCAGTCGCATTCATTGCTAGTATTGCGTGCGTAGTACTGCCCGTGATTGTTACGGTCGTTGAATTTATATCCACGGGAGTTTTCCCTGCTGTATTCCGGACATAGAAGATAATGTAATCAAGGTTTGTGTCACCACTGTCTGCGTACCCGACGACATCACCGCACAGTTCAACAGATGAAGTTGCCTGCCTCACACCGGTATGGACGGTAGACTTAGCTTTTTGTGTGGTGAAGAACCCTGCGTTCAGCACCACGTACGAGAATACAGCAGCTACGACGATGAACGCGGTCAGCACGATTGCCGCTTCTAGTCCTGTAAACGCTCGCTTATCTCTCCTTATAGATCTTCTCTCTATCATTTTTTCTTTTCTCATCATCTTTTCTCTAATTCAGCGAAACTGTTTGGTCTATTTGTCCTGGTGCTCTTTTGGGTATGGTCAGTGCAGCTCCGATATGGGGCTTCAATTCAATGGTAAACTCTTTGTTTACGGTCACTCCGTAGTCAGGCAGTGTAATGAGAACCCGTGCTTGTTCCATCGGTTCTAAATAGTTGTTGTGGACTGCTTCGGGGGTGTTTAATGTATAATAGGTCCATCCGGCCATTGCGAAGTCGCCCTCTGCTACATTACCGGTCTCATTAAACGAACCATCGGAGTCCCACGTGTAGGTCGCCGCACTGTAGGTCAAATTTCCGTTGTGTATCGTTTTATCCGTGTAGGCAACGGTCATTTTATCCAGATCTATGGGATTCTGTCCGGCTGCCAGAGTCAGATACAACTCTACACAGGTCAGGTTCGTGGTGGTAGCAGTGTTTGGGTAGTACGTTGTATTCGTGGCGTTATACGCCCAGCCATGTCCAATGACATCACCTGAAAGTTCAACTGACGAAGTCACCTGCTCGACGCCGGTATGCACAACCTCCTTGCTCTTTGACGAGGTGAAGAATCCTGCGTTTAACACGACATAACTGAATACAGCAGCTACGACGATGAACGCGGTCAGCACGATTGCAGCTTCCAGACCCGTGAATGCCCTTTTATCTTTCCTCAGCGATTTTCTTTGTTGATTCACTTTTTTTCTTTCCACCTCCTAATTTGTTTCTATCCTCAGCGCCAGATTTGATACGGCGTTACTACGAGTATTCCGGGTATTTAACAAAATGGTTTTCGTTTATTCAAATAGAAGTATCAAAAGAATCCAAAAATATTTCAAATATCTGTTATTATCCTTAGGGACGTTTAGCATATAAATGCTATTTTGCGAAAATTCTCTGGGGGGACGTGTAATGAATATGCTCAGGGGGGTAAGAAGCGGAAGAAAAAAGGGGTGAGAAATAGAAAACCACTGTTAAGGGAGGGGCACTGAGGATAGAATGGAAGAATGAGTGCGCGATAGTGAAGATAATGGGGAATGTTTCGCTTTTCTAGAACATATATGTTTTCTTCACGCGCTTTTTTCTTCTTCAGATTCATCATATCCTCCCTTGTTATCGTGTGTAGACCACCAAGAGCCTTTGTTCTTCCCTTTTCCTCCGCCTTTCTTTACTCACCGTTTCACGCAAAGGCCATGGTAGCAGCCTGTATCACCGCATCACACCGTTGAGTGATATTAGCACGAGGAGGCTATATATAGTGAACGTAACTGCATAGTGTTCATTTTGGGGAATCGAGCAGAAACCAAACAATGTTGCTACAATCGACATATATACAATACACAAGACACCATACGTTATACTATATAGTGATAAAATATTGTTTGTGATTTGGCAAGTTATGTTTTGGAAATTTTAACGGTTATCACTCGTCATGAAATCACTTACTGATTTTGCACGTAATGTGGAGTATAAACGAGTGCAACAACACCTTGGCAATTGGTGCGCGGAGATTGAGTGGGGGATTAAGGGCGAATGAGGCGATACACCAAAACGTCACGGGGTTGTGATGGCTAAGCTGTTTGTGCTCACGCGTGGTCTGGATAATCTCTTCTCTCATGAGTTCGAGAAGTAGGTTGCCCAGCGGCTCTCGATCAAAAAATTTCTTTGAGTTCCAGAAGATGGTATTCCAATTATACGACGATCTGGTATTTCAGCAAGCAACTCTCTAGGACAGGGAAAGACCAGGCGGTCTAGATAGATAAAAATCTAACGATAACGTGATGCTATTCGCTCAACATAAAGCACGAAGTCATCCAGGATACGACGTTATTACCGCAGATCTAGGGCATTCTAAGGCCGATAAGCCTCCCAGAGACGCGGCGAAGACGCAAAGGATCACAGCTAGCTCGTGGACAAGACAATTATAAATAATATTGGCTACAAGCTCCAGCGTAAACCGGATACAGACCACGCTTCATAAGGGCTCTCGAAGCAACCACCGCATCGGTGTAAGACTGCTAGGAAGACTCCAAAGAATGTAAACTCGTGTTCCGAAATAGTGATTATCCGGGCGCCGTGCCCAGAGGGTACTCGGTGACGATGAAAAGAAGTGTTCGTGGACATCCCCGGCCATCAAGAATAGACTGCGGAATCGTAGAATCCGCAAAAAGAGAGTGCTTGGCCTCTGTCACGTATTTTTCATTCTTCTTCATACTGCCTATTTTTCTTTCACGTCATCATTACAAAAAGATGCCATTTATTCTCTTTACTTACCAATCGATCCTCATTTTTATAACAAACATTTGAAACATTATTTCATAATATTTCAATATTTTTTATAGCATTCCAGAAAGCATATATATGACACGTTAGCAACATTGAAGTGGCGATGCAAACAATCGAGAAGATGTTCGGAAACAATACCCATATCAGGGTAATACTCTTGTACTACCACAACGGCGGCTATTTCAATAATATTACGGGGCTTGCAAAGATGCTGGATAAGAGCCACGTTACCGTTAGAAAAGTCGTTTCCGATCTTATAGATGCAGGGGTCTTAAGCGAGTTGAACATAGGAAAGTCAAGGGTGATAAAGATAAACGACCACAGTCCTTATAAGGATGCGCTCTATACCTTCATCGACTCCATGCGCGGTATAAACGAGAATAAGAGCTTAGAGGAGATAATAGAAAAGAGAACAGAGCAAACAGGTTCACGCTTAGAGCGATTTATCGCATGATAGCGGAACTGCAACGTGTAAATTGAAGTGATAAAACAAAACTTTCGTTCCACTAACTATAATTTTTTCAGTGGATAGATGAAACTTTTTTTGGATACCTTTTTATATATTGTATAGAGATATTATACACTGTAGCTAAAAACCCCCGAGATTTGTGAAAATCAGTGCGATCTCGTGGCTATAGGAGGAGCTAAACAAACACTATGGAAACCTTGGAGAAGATGTTTGGAAATAGCACGCATCTGGAGATTATACTCTTGTTCTACAACAATCCTGGATACTTTGCCAATATCTCTAAACTTGCAAAAAAACTCGATAAGAGCCATGTAACAGTTAGGAAAGCCGTGACCGATCTTGTAAATGCGGGTGTATTGACTGAGCTGGACATTGGAAAATCTCATGTGATAAAAATAAATGAAAAGAGTCCGTACGCCGAGACGCTCTTCCATTTCATCAATTGTACGTGTTTAGCCACCTAGCCTCGCCCTCAACATCTGAAAGCTGTTGAGCCC
>CAYUEX010000049.1:0-13182 GCA_964443855.1 uncultured Halobacteria archaeon
ACGTAGCTGTGAAGAGTATTGAGTGAGACGCACTTCAGCACATTCCTCATTCCGCAAACGCCGTTTGTCTTACCTCGCCGGTAGGTCACCAAACAGCAAGCAGGTAAAAAAGTTAGAATACTACGAGTTGCGTGTTTGAACGGTAAAAATGAGCAAGAAAGAGAACCATAAACGAGATTTAGCTCGGTTCTTCGAGGATTTTCTGAGAACCGAGAACGAACGTACGATCACCGACTATCTCCTTTCACACAGCAATCTCCCGGGACCCAGAGGTAATTTAGAATTGGCAGAGACATTTGCCGAACTGGCTGAAGACTATTACGAAAAAGATATTGAAGGGGTCTGGAACTTCTGCCTGAAGTTAACCGAGGTTTCCGCAGCGGAAGCGCCCGTAAACGATCCAAAGGAATTTCTACCGTTCTGCGGTGCGTGCGCCATAGGAGCTATTGGCTCGGTCTCGCCGGCATTGTATCCCCAAGCGTTGGCCCGCTTGAAAGCGTTAGCAAACGATACACGATGGCGGACACGAGAAGGGGTCGCAATGGGCATACAGAAATTGATAGAACGAGAGGTCGAAAAGACGCTAAAGGAATTGGAAAGTTGGATCGTAACGGACACGTGGCGTGCGATGCGCGCGGTGGCAGCAGGCGTAGCGGAGCCGGCTTTGCTGCGTAATGAGCACACTGTAAAACAGGCCTTAGCGCTGCACAAAAAGATCTTTGACCAGATACTCAGTGGTAACGAGCGCAAAACCGAGGCGTTCAAAGTACTGAGAAAGGGATTGGGCTATTCCTTGAGTGTTGTTGTTGCAGCGATCCCAAAAGAAGGGTTCGAGTACATGCGGCAGCTTGCGGAATCACCGGATAAAGATATTCGGTGGATACTCAAAGAGAACCTGAAAAAGAACCGGTTGATCAAGAACTATCCCGACGAGGTAAGTACAATACAGGCGTTACTGAAATGAAAGCAGGGGTTTGAACTCGTCGTAAAAGATTGAACAGAGAGATAGTGAAGATCCTATAGATTTGCCTACTAGTTTTTATTTTCTTAACGCAATAGACCTTTAGAGAAATGTGCAAGGTGTTGATGAGGTGTCCTCATGTACGAGTATAAAGCGATAGTAGACCGGGTCGTTGATGGAGATACGATGGATGTCGTCATTGATGTCAGGTTCAAAATAACGACGCATCAACGAATCCGATTAGCTCACGTGGATACCCCGGAAACATATCGTGTAGCACACACATCTGAAGAATACAAAAAAGGAATGGCCGCCAAGCAGTACGTAGAGAAACGATTGGCAGATAATCAAAACAAGATAAAAATTGATACGTACAAATCCCCTGGCAAATATGGCAGGTATCTTGGGATTATTTGGTTGGACGATAGCGATATTTCGTTGAATCAGGAACTGGTGCAAAAAGGCCATGCGGAGAGCGTCAATAACCCTCCGTGGGAAAATGTCTCCGAATAACGGCCCAACTTCATAGAACAGGATAGATTTGGTTCGTATCGCCGGTGCGGCACAAATTGGACTTTGGCAAACAGGACAAAGTCGCCTCTACTAGACGAACTGTCGCTCGGTCATATTCTGTCTGGCAAGTTTCTTTAGCCACAAAGCGCTATTTATATAAACCCACACGGCCACAATCTGGAGAATATAGATGGAACCTCATACCCACAGGAATGCGTTCTCTGAACACTTACTCGAGTATTGTTCGGTGGAAAAGAGAAAACTCATACTCTCGCTCTCCATCACCTCGGTGGTAATGATCATCGAACTTATTGGTGGCATTCTTACCAACAGCATTGCGCTGATCAGCGATGCTGGGCATATGTTCACGCACGCCTTTGCGATGAGTGTGAGCTTAGTAGCAATTTTTATCGCACGAAAGCCGCCCTGCCATCACCGGACGTTTGGCTTATATCGCGCGGAGATCTTAGCAGCATTCATCAACGGGCTATTTCTCCTCCTCGTCGTGGGCATCATCATGTACGAGGCAGTACTCAGGATCATCCATCCACGAGAAGTCCAGAGTCTGCAGATGTTGGTGATTGCGCTTGTTGGACTTGCGGTAAATGTAGCAAGTATTTTTATTCTCCGTGGCAGTGGAACCAATATCAATGTGAGAAGTGTGTTTTACCATCTGATGGGTGATGCGGCTTCTTCGGTGGGGATTGTAGCGGCTGCAATCGTCATCTATTACACTGCGTGGAATATCGTTGATCCGCTCGTCAGCCTGGGAATATCCGTAATTATTCTTTATTGGGCCTGGGGCATATTGAAAGAATCGACACGAGTCTTATTGGAAATGGCTCCCCCAGGTCTGAATATCGACATGATCGGTGATGACCTGAAAGCGGCGTTCCCCGAAATAGAAGCGCTTTATAACGTGCATCTCTGGGCTATTACGCCGGAAATGGTTGTTTTTTCAGCGCATATAAAGGTGCCCGATACTACGGTGGCTGCTGACCAAGGGAGCCTTGTAGCGAGAATCAACGACCATCTCGCCAAGAACTATAACATAATCGAATCCACGCTTCAGATAGCATCTGAGTATGGACACGAGGTCTGTAACATCCCTCAACCCGATTAATGCCGCGAGGATGACTAAGAAGAAACGATGCGAGAAATGCCCAACGAAGGTTTCTCACGCGCAAATTGCTGAAGTGCGGTAAACATAGAAAGACGCCCCATCATCGCATAATTGTACCTGCTGTGGCAAGTACAGTAATAGAGCAGAGATACTTGATTTGTACGTGATTTATGTATATACAAGTGTACTTGGCAATAGCAAACTTTAAATATATGGTGTTCTAATATGTTTGGGGGTGATGCGAATGCAAGCAGAGGTTATTGAGAAAATAGCTGCGTTGTTAACCGCGGCCTTTGGATTAGTTGCAGCACTTGCGTGGAATGGGGCAATACTTGCCATCTTTAAAGCAATATTTGGTACATCAGAGACAATTGGAGCGTTGTTGGTGTATGCAGTTGTGGTCACCATTATTGCTGTTTTTGTGACCATCAAAATAGGGAAAATGGCAGAAGACGCGAAAAAATAACTTTTTCCCTATTCTTTTTTTTCCTTTTTATTTGGCGTGGCGATGGAACCCTATCACAAATTGAGGCAGCACATTCGTTACGCTCAGTCCGCATTGGATAGTGCACGAAGACGCTGCTATGAGATTAAAAAGGCATTACAGACAGATACTCCTCAAATTGGCGCTTCCATCGATGCACGAAGCATTTAGTCCAGATCGATCGACGTATACGTTCTGCTTCCCATTCTCAGCTTTTCAGCGATACTGAACTGAAGCTCGCCGTCAATGCCCGAGACTTCACGCAGGATATCCCGCCCGGCGGCTTCTTTAATAAGATCGTACGAGGCTTGCTCGATACTGAGGATATCGCGAGATGCAAGTACACCGAGGTCTGGTATGAGGGGCTCTTGCTGATAAGTGCAGTCGCACATTGCGGTTACATCAGTCAGGAAATTAATGAAACAGCGCTTAGTTCTAAATTTTTTGGTGAGGGCATGCGCAGCTTCGACTAACGCGGTCGTGTAGTTCTCGAACCAGCGTTCGGGGCGATGCATCGCTCCGGATGGGCAGACCTTAATACACTGACCACAACCGATACAGTTTTCCACATCGATTTCTGGATACTCGGCCATCGTAATCACGGAGTATGGACAAATATCTACGCAGTTTGCGCATTGCTCGCACTTCGTGTTATCAAATTCAGGCACCGCGAATTTATGCACCGCTCGCTTGCCACTTTTCGTGGTGCAGCCCATGCCGAGATTCTTGAGCGCACCTGCGTAGCCGGTGCTTCGATGGCCGGTACAGTGGGTTAAGGTAACCAGGTAGTCGGCTTCGTAGATTGCCTGCCCAATTTCTATTTCTTTGACGAGTTGGCCACCGGTTTTTACCATTACACCGCTCTTGCCCGTCAAGCCATCTGCAATAATCACCGGCGCCCCGATTGTTGCGAAGTTGAACCCATTCTGTCGTGCGGTTTCGAGGTAGCCGATCGCATTGTGCCTCCCGCGTGGATATAAGGTCGTGGTATCGGTCAAGAACGGCTTGGCACCTGCATCCTTGATTGCGGCGACGATCTCACGCACGAAAGAAGGACGAATAAACCGGTAATTTATCAGTTCGCCCATGTGGAGCTTCACGGCAACTAACGAACCTTTTTCTATCCCGGAAACTGTCTGGAACAAGTCTTGTATTCGTGCAGTGCTTTTCAGCTCCTTGAACTTGTAAACTTCCGTCATGTCTGATAAGAAGGTACTTCTTGTTTCATTTTAAGAGCTTCCACTTTCGATTCTGATCTTGACTATTCTAACCTAACCGAACCAAGACCCTAACTTAAAAATCAGTCAGTCGTTTCTGCCGTAATATCTGGCTGAGCTTCTCGAAATCGCGTAGTCGAGACGGCATCCCTTCCTGTGCACGTAATCGTGCATCGATATGCTTTAGCGCATCCTTCTGGGTATCGAACTTCTCACCTTTGTGTCTGAACGCGTCGCGTGCGGTTTCACGCACGACCCACACACCGAGCGGAACGGAATATTGAGGGGAAATCTCTCTGAACACCACGACACCAGCCTGCCGCCGCATCTTATGTAACGCTTCCGCAACGCCTAATCGTGCCGCGTAATAGCCCCCACCTTCGTTCTCGGCATATTTTTTCCGGCCTTTGAAGCCCTCGTAGTCCTCCACAATCACCGGTCGCGGATTCCGCGCATCGCTCCACACCGAACCGGGGAACCACGCCTCAAAGTTCTCGTACTCGAACAGTGACGGCATCAGCAGTACCAGAAAGTGATTGTCCATGTACGACGATTCGTAAACGTAATAGGAATCAACCGTCGGGTATTCTTTAATCTCCGGGGCAAGCTTCTTGAAGATGATATCGTCTGTCGCCGTAATGCTCCAGCGCGTTGGCACCATCCTTTGCGCTTGGCTCAAGCCTAAAGCGCCCGAGGACAGGATCGTGGATACTTTGTACACATCCAAACCGAGATCGTAGAGCCCATGCGCGGCTTCGACTGCGTTGAGTTCGTCATTGGCAATACGGTCGACCTGCTTCGGGATCTTCGGATTCTCGGCGACGTGCATCTTCTCCACATTCACGCTCGCGCCGATCGGTCGCATCATATCGGAGAACGTGAGGTTGAAGGACGGCTTATTCTTAAACGCGAGTTCGACATCCACTGGCTTTGTAGCAAGTGCGAGTTCGGTCATGTCCGTCACAAAATGTGACCGCGATTTGATATGCTCGCCGTGCTTCGACCTCAACGTTGCGCTTCGTAATTCTACAATGTCGTCCATGCCCAGACCCTGCGCGAACCATTGGCTTGGCTCCTCAAATCGGCCCAGTTCGACCTCTGCATCCTTTGGCTCTAACACAGACATCGGGCCGACTCTTACGTTGGGATACCCGATTCTGCCAACGAAGATGGACGTAGAAGGTCCGAAGTACTCCGTAGTATTTGCGAAATCAGTATACTTCGTCCGTTTCCGCAATGCGGCGAGTAACGGACAGCTTTTGCGGCCACATAACAGGCGAGAGCCTTTACAAGCGATACATAACCGGTGCATTAGTCGACAACTCCGCGGGTCTTTTCACTACAACAGTGGTTCTTAATAAGAGCGCAACAGCATAATTAAATTCGGGTTTAAGCATTTGTAAAAAAGGAGACCAACAGTTCTTTTGAAAAACGCCAGGATATATTAACGAGCGTTATACTGAACGATGACTGCGCAGAAAGGGTAACTTTATATACCCTGTGATTACGATATTTACGCGAAGAAACAACGTTAAGGAGGATAAATATGCAATACTGGCTTGTTGTGACGTCGCCCACGAATTTTCGATATGATCGAGATAGTTTGAATTTTACGCTTCTAGGCCTATCGCATTTTTTTAGAAAACAAGTCCAAAGAATGCAGAGTGGAGACAGAGTTGTTTACTACATAACGAAATTGCAAAAGTTTGGCGCAACGACGACTCTAACCGGCGATTATTTTGAAGATTCAACAAAGATATGGACAGACGATCATGAGATGTGGCCTGCAAGAAGACCTTCTAAGCCGGATAATGTACTAAATGACGATGAATTGATTGATGCTAAAAGACTGGTTCCTGATTTAACCTTCATCAAGAGCAAAGATGCTTGGGGCTCCCATATAGGCATTACAAAGACAATACCCGAGGAAGATTTTAAGCTTATCGAGTCCGAGATGAAGAAGGTCATTTCGAAGAGATCGGAAGATAAAGAGACCGATCGTTTCGAACGTAAAACAGAGGGGGAGTGTGAAAATGAGATCATGCAACTTCCTTTACAAGCTAACTCCCTTCACGATCGTCTGGGCGAAATGCTGGAACAAATAGGATCATGGATGGACTACAACACACAAACTCGTCATAAAATTGCACCGGGTCATGCTTATGAACTTGATGTTGCTTGGCTTTCTGGTAAGAATCCCGAAGTTGCAATAGAAATTCAAATTTCTGGAAATCTAACAGAAGCAAAAGATAGGCTTGCCCAAGCCCGCAAGTTCAATTATCGTAAGGTCATCTTAGTGCTGAAAGAGGCGGAACTTCAAAGACTCAACCTCATCATGAAGCATGAGCCTGATCTTAGGAGCTGGATGGAAGCATGGTCAATTGGTGCTATTTACGAGATGTACAAAGCAGGAGAGACTTTTTTTAAATACTACCGTGGATTAAGGGAGGCGGTGTATAAAGACAAGAAAGAGCTGGAACTGGTCAGATAAAGGGTAATCTCAAATTTTTTGATTGATGGAAACTATGATTAAGTAACGATGCAAAAAGCAACCTTTGGTGCAGGCTGTTTCTGGGGCGTTGAAGCTGCGTTTAGATGCGTGAAAGGTGTTGTTGAAACTTCAGTAGGGTACATGGGCGGCACATTCGAGAATCCGACGTACGAGGATGTGTGCACCGATAGGACCGGTCACGTTGAAGTCGTAGAAGTGGTGTACGATCCCTCACACGTTTCGTACGACGAACTGTTAAACGTTTTTTGGGATAGTCACGATCCCACGACACCGAATCGACAGGGGCCTGACGTCGGCACCCAGTACCGCTCCGTTATCTTTTACCATACCGCAGAGCAGGAAGCGGTAGCACGCGCATCAAAAGAGAAGCTGCAAAAGTCCGGCAAATACAAAAGAGAGATCGTAACGGAAATCGAGTACGCAACGCACTTCTGGCGCGCCGAAGAGTATCATCAGCAGTATTTCGAGAAGCACGGCCTGAGCACCTGTAAATACTGAAAACGAAAAGAAAAGAGATAGTATAAAAAACTACGTTTTGCTATAGGAGGTGATGCGCAAAATATGGAACAACCACAAGGGCCTTTCTGCCAGAGTTGTGGTATGCCACTGCAAAAAGAAGAGGATTATGGCACGAACGCAGACGGCTCTAAAAATGGCGAATACTGCCTCTACTGCTTCCAGAATGGTCTATTTACGCAGCCTAACATTACCCTGGACGAGATGATCAAGCTTGTCGTTGAAAACATGGTCACGATGAAGATCATGCCGGAGACGCAGGCGATAGAACTGGCTAATACGCATATTCCACAACTCAAGCGCTGGCAAAACAAATAAGTAGGGGCCCTACGACCACTCGGAGCAGAACGAGCGAAGGTCATCGCCGAGATTTTTGACGCCTTTTAAGATACTCCTTCGCGTAATCAGTCCGATACGCACCCAAAAAATACCCCGAATCCGTCATCGCAACTCTAAAGAATAGGACTATGAAGACCTGATAAAACGCATAAAAAAGAATCCTGGCGACCCCCTAACAGGAGGGAGATTCCACTACCTAACAATAACTATTCCTTTCGACGAGAGATATTTCAGTGAAAGAATGATAAATATTTCTTGAGAATACCAATAACTTTATAAAGCATTCTTGCCTTTGCCCCTGATGTAATAACCAATAGAGGAGAGAGCTATTCCTAGGGATTTGACGGAGAGGTGAGTTGCGATTAGATGCCGCAAGAGCAAAAGAGCATAAAGATATTACACATAGATGACGAGCCTGATTTCCTCGCGTCGACAAAACTATTCCTGGAAAGGAGAAATGAGCATTTTATTGTCGATACGGTAACCTCTGCTGAAGAGGGCATAGCGCTTTTAAAAGAGGATGGATACGATGTGGTCGTCGCGGACTATAAGTTGTTAGGAATGGATGGTCTGGAACTCTTCCAACACCTCCGCGAAAATGGCAGCACGATTCCGTTCATCATGTTCACGGGTAAGGGAAGAGAAGAGGTAGCGATGGAAGCATTGAACAGAGGTGCTAACTACTACCTACAGAAAGAGGGGGATATCGAAGGCCTGTATAGGAATCTGGCAGCGGTAATAAAAGAAAAAGTCGAACAAAAGAGAACGGCGGATAAAATAGCAGAGTTAGAAAAAGAACAGCAAATAGTTCTGGATTCCGTGCCGGCAATGATATTCCACGTGGACTGCAAAAGCAATTACGTTTATGTAAACCGGCTTTTTGCAGAGATCTATGGGCTGACTCCTGCGGATTTCAAAGGCAAACCAATCGAAGCGATTTTCCCTGAACACGCTGAAGACTACATCAAAAGCGACAAAGAAGTCATAAAAAGTGGGATAGCACAGATCGGCATAACGGGTAAGATCCAAACACCAACAGGAACGAGATGGATGAGATCCGACAAAGTACCGGTCGAAGATGCTGAGGGCAACGTTACTGGCATAATAGGTTTTGGATCAGACATTACTGAGCGCAAGCAGGCGGAAGAGGAACGAGAACGGCTTCTTAAAGAGCTCAAAGCAAAGAATCGAGAGCTGGAGCAGTTCACTTACACGGTCTCTCACGACTTACGGTCGCCACTTGTTACCATACAAGGGTTCACCAACATGCTCCAAAAGGATTTAGAACGAAATGCCCCGGAAAAAGCGAAAAACGATTTGATATATGTAGCAAATGCAGCTACAAACATGGACCGCCTTTTGAGGGACACACTGGAACTCTCTCGTATTGGACGTATGACGAATCCGCCGGAAAATGTCCCGTTTGGAGCAATTGTCGACGACGCTCTGGAGCAAACGGCAGAGCATATAAAATCGAGCGGTGCTGAAATCTCTGTGGCTACGGATCTCCCTGCGGTTTTTGTGGACCGAATGAGAATAGCCGAAATGCTGGTGAATCTTATTACGAATAGTATCAAATATCGGGACGAGCAGCGAACTCCGAAAATAGAAATTGGATGTCGAGTAGAGGGTGAAGATACCGTATTCTTTGTGAAGGATAACGGAATAGGTATTGATCCCCGTCAGTACGAAAAAGTGTTCGATCTGTTTTACCAGGTGGATAGCAGTGGTAATGGAACCGGCGCAGGGTTAGCGATCGTGAAACGGATAATCGAGGTGCACGGAGGCCGTATATGGGTCGATTCTGAAATGAGCAAGGGCTGCACGATTTGTTTTACGCTGCCCGAACAAAGCGTGGAATGATGCACAAAAAGGGTGTAATAGGATTTCGATTACGCTATGCCGATAACACCAAAACGGTAGAGGATGGCAATTTGTGTGGTGCACGCATAAACGTGACACATTCTAGGAAAAAAAGACTGTGAGATAGCACAAACAGGTGCTCCGTACTCTGATGCCAGGACTGAGGATCCCAAAACCTAAAGACACATATGAGAGAGTGAATGAGACCGAGGAAGATTTAAGGTATTAACTTAATCTGACAAAGAAAGAAGAACATGAAAGGAATATGCTGTCCATTAAAGTTTGAATACGAAGGAGGCAATGAAAGAAGGTTTTTATGGTAGAGAATAAGCGTGGCATAAAACTTGATGGTAAAATTTTTTATGTGGGTTTGAGCATAATATCCTGCGTTATCTTAGCTTTTTTCGTTGGGTTTAATTTTGGTGAAACAATCGTTTACACCCACTTTTTCTATATTCCCATTCTTCTTGCTGGCTTGTGGTATCAAAAGAAAGCAATTTACGTTGCCCTTTTTCTCGGTGTGGTCCACATTATCGTAACGTACTTCGCCCCCCCACCTCTTTCCCTAAATGAATTTGGACGAGCAATTATGTTTATGGCTGTTGCGTATGTTATTGGCATTGTTAGCGAGAAAGAGGCTACAGAAGCGAACAAGCTGCTGGAATCCCATGAAAAACTCACAAAAATTGTCGACGGGTCGTCTATTCCCACATTCGTAATCAATAGTGAGCATAAAATCACTCATTGGAACACCGCAATTGAAACGCTCACGGGAACAAAAAGAGATGAAGTAATTGGAACAGATAAGCAATGGATATCATTTTATCCTGCAAAGAGACCTGTTATGGCTGATTTGATCGTAGATGGTGCGCCTGAAAGTGAATTCCAAGAGAAATATGACGATAAATATGACAAATCGTCATTAATTAAAGGTGCTTATGAAGGTTTAGATTTTTTCCCCACACTGGGAGCTGAAGGCAAATGGCTCCTTTTCACCGCAGCGCCGCTAAGAGATCCTAATGGAAATCTGGCTGGAGCCATAGAGACATTACAAGATCTCACCGAACGCAAACTTGCGGAAGAGGACCGAAAACGTCTTCTTAACGAACTCGAAGCAAAGAACCGGGAGCTGGAGAATTTCACTTACACGGTCTCTCACGACCTAAGGTCTCCGCTTTATGCTATACAAGGCTTTGCCTGCCTCATGAGTGAAGAATTAGAACAGGGCAATACAGAGAATATGGGAAACTCTCTAAAGCGAATAGAGACCTCAGCTACAAAGATGGACCGCCTTTTGAAGGACACCCTGAAACTCTCTCGTATCGGTCGTATGACGAATCCGCCGGAAAATGTCCCGTTTGGAGCAATTGTCAAAGACGCACTGGAGCAAACAGCAGAGCATATAAAATCGAGCGGTGCTGAAATCTCTGTGGCTACGGATCTCCCTGCGGTTTTTGTGGACCGAATGAGAATAGCCGAAATGCTGGTGAATCTTATTACGAATAGTATCAAATATCGGGACGAGCAGCGAACTCCGAAAATAGAAATTGGATATCGAGTAGAGGGTGAAGATACCGTATTCTTTATGAAGGATAACGGAATAGGTATTGATCCAAGCCAACACGAAAAAGTGTTTGAGTTGTTTTACCGGGGGGGGTAGCAGTGGCAATGGAACAGGTGCCGGGTTAGCTATCGTGAAGCGGATAATCGAGGTGCACGGAGGCCGTATATGGGTAGAATCTGAAATAGGCAAGGGCTGCACGATTTGTTTTACGCTACCAGTTCGGTTAGATAAGAATATCAGTCTTCAATAGACATCCAAAGATGAGCGAGCACTTTTTCGTATTTTGCCACTATTTGTATCTTCAATCCAAAATTTAGAGAGATTCCCACATCAAAATTATAAAACTTCTTTCCCCCGTTTACGCAGACTTACTTACTTGGATTAGTGACCATGATATCTTCACATACCTCCGCCATCTCTAGCTAAGTACGACGTCTTATGAGTTCCCCCCTAGACAACCAACAGGGTTAGCACCTTAACAATTACAGAAGCGAGTTAAAGTTACCGATATCCTTTTTACGATTATAAACACCAAAAAACTCAAATCAATACCCTCTGCTTTATGTCCCGTCTTATTGGAATGTCGTAGATACTGTTAATAATAAAGTTCGTGCCGAGCGAACTAACGATAAGGAAAGGGGAAGTAAAAAGAAGGAAAAGGGGAAATAGGATGCACCGAATTGGATGAGGGGATGCAAATAAGTGATTCTTCTTTGATGTCCCCGAAAAGGCGTTTAAAGAGAAGCGAAGAGATGCTGTGGTAAAATAGGAAGTGGACATCAAATTAGAACTTTTTTGCCTTTCTTACCCATATTACGCTTTACGTGGTTATTTACAGATTTAAACGTTTTTTATCGTTATTTCCAGTGGAAAAGAAGGGGGAAATTTCAGGTGGAGAATGAAAATGGTTTGCCGAAAATCACTTTATATCAAGCTCGCTTATTATTTGCACATTCCGTCACGGATGGACGGCAGGATACATCCTGAGAAGGAGAAACAACATGGAAAATCAGACTACGTATCCAAACGCGGACTCTGGACTGATACGGGTTTTGCATGTAGATGACGAACCCGCAGATTTGGAGATAACAAGAATATTTCTGAGAAGAGCGGCAAAAGATAATTTTGATATTGTGAGTGTCCTTTCAGCGGAAGCCGCACTGGATAAACTGGAACATGAGCATTTTGACGTCGTCATTTCTGATTACAAGATGCCAGGAATGGATGGTATCCAGCTTTTGGAAGCTATAAGAAATAATAAAAGCTATGGCCATGTCCCTTTTATTCTCTTCACGGGCCAAGGAGGAGAGTTAATTGCTGCAGATGCGTTACACAAGGGCGCAGATAGGTACATTACGAAGAGTGGAAATCCTGCAAGTCAGTGCACGGAATTGACACACACTATACAAGATTTATTGAACTGGGAACTGAGGGGAAATGCCCATTGGGAAAGTGATAAAAGACCTTTGGAGGCAGCATTTAAGGATTCCCCGTGCCATTTAGTGTAATATCTTCTGAATGGCCTATAAGATTCTTATAAGATACCTTATCAGGAGGGATAAATGCAGTTCACCTTCCGTCTATGTTCTCCATTTAACGAAAATAGAAGAAGGTATGAAACTCGTTGGTACGATAATCCTTGTGCTATATGATGTTCTAAATTTTGTTAGAGAAGTTGGTTGGGCTACCAGATCGTGAGACGAGGTTTTGTGAGAGTTTCATGATTCGCAAGCCGCTTTAAGATAAAGGGCGGTAAAAAATACGCACGTTTTCCCGTCCAAAAAAAAAGCGAATAAAATAGATTGGCCACCTACATGAACGTATTACCAATGCTATACGTGTTTTGCCCGTGGAGGTAAAGCAGCAATGAAGCAACGACTTCGGATCTTCTTGAGCATGAGGGGTATAAGAAAAGGATTGGCACGTTTTTAGAAGGTTAGGGCGGACTTGGGATTAGCCAATTGAGGGTTGAACGAACAGAGGAAAGCGCATAATAGTTTTACCAAAATTGCATATATTTGAAATTAAAATTAAAAATGTCAGAAATAAATTTGGAGGAAGAAACAAGACTTTTATACCTTCTATTAGCA
>CAYUEX010000050.1:0-13164 GCA_964443855.1 uncultured Halobacteria archaeon
GGTATTGAAGAGATTGTGGACTTTGGTGATCTGCCGGTATTTCAGGCAACGACCTATCCCTGCATCGTACGCATCTCAAAGAAGCCACCGAAATCGACGTTTGCTGTAACAGAAATGGAAACACTCAGTTTTGCGAGCCTCGATGAGTACGTACAGGAGCACCACTTTGCGGTAAATCGGGAAGGTTTAGACGATTCGGGCTGGTCATTGGTGGACGAAAAGACGCAGGCGCTTCTGGAAAAAATACGGCACGTGGGTGTGCCGTTGGGTGACTACGTCGACGGGAAGATTTATCGAGGCGTCTTGACGGGCCTTAACGAAGCATTTGTGATTGATGTTGAGACACGAGAGAAACTGATTGCGGAAGATCCGAAAAGCGCGGAATTGTTAAAACCGTTTTTGGTTGGCAAGGATATCAAACGCTACCGACCACCTGAAAACAAGCGGTATTTGATTTTTACACGGCGGGGTGTGGATATCCAACGATATCCGGCAATCGAGCGGCATCTCCTTCAATTTAAAGAGCGGCTGATGCCAAAACCAAAAGACTGGAAAGGCGGAAAATGGCAAGGACGTAAGCCCGGTGATTATGAATGGTATGAAATTCAGGATACGATTGCTTATTACGAAGAATTTGAAAAGCCAAAAATTTTGTGGCCAGGTATAAGCGCTGAGGTTACCGCATTCGCGCTTGATAAAGCGAAATATTATGGCAATGATAATGTTCAGTTGGTTATTTCTGAAGGGCTCTATTTACTAGGAATTTTGAATTCACGATTGATGCGGCTGGTTTTAACTAACACCTGTGACAAAGTTCAAGGCGGTTTTTATCGTTTAAAGATTGCCTATGTCCAACAACTCCCAATCCGCACAATCGACTTCTCTGATCCTAAGGATAAGTCCCGTCACGACAAAATGGTTACGTTGGTGGAGCAGATGCTTGCGCTAAATGAGCGACTTGCCGAAGCAACGACAGAATCAGAGAAAGCTGCGCTGCAACAGCAGATAGACGAAACAGACAAGCAAATAGATAATCAGGTTTACGAGCTGTACGGGCTGACGCCGGAGGAGATTGCCATTGTCGAGGGGAAATAAAGATAAGTAAGGCGATTTGGGTACACGTTGACGCAACGGTTAACGCAACGGTTAACGCAAATGAGACTAACGTCTCTGGCATTGGTTGTCATTTCGGTTGTCGTTTCTATCTGGTCAAAGACAATGCGGTATTCGATTCTCTAATTACATTACAATTGGGGATACACGTGACGATGCTGTACTTTCGCGCATTCAATCCGAGATTTTTTTTCTTGCGATACTCTTCTCAGGTGTCACTTTTATGACCAGCTCGCCCTCGACGCTGTTCCGCTTGCCATACGCCTCGGCACGATCTGAACCCATGTAGCGGCCACCGATCCGGGTCGCCCAGTACCTTAGCTCCTCGCGATTATCTGAAAGAGCGGCAACGCCTTCGAGGATAACAAACGAAAACGGCAGATGGTCGTCGTCAACACAGATAGCGACGCGGGGATCGTGTCGGATGTTGGCGGCTTTTACCGATTCGTGCCAGGTTGTGAAGACGATACTATCGTCTTCCAGGGCGATCCAAATCGGCGCGACGTGCGGTCTTCCATCCTCACGAACCGTTGCAAGCTTGCCGGTACGTGCTTTTTCCAACAGGAACTGGCGAACTTCATCCGTGCTCAGGTGTTCCATACTTACAGCTCACCTCCGATTGATCGTAGGTATACTGAAAAAGGCGGTTCACGCAGAAAAAGGTAACGCGTGCTCATTACCAAGGGACTGATATCAAACCGATGTTCACCAAACCCGAGAGATACAGCACGGCAATAAGTACCGGTTGATGAATCAGGTAAATGAATAACGAATGCCGGCCTAAAAACTCTAAAAATCGTACGGGAGGAACGTCCGAGCGATCGCCAAGCGTAAAGTGCCGTGTGTAGTTCGAATAGAGCGAATTGCCAAGAAACACGCCGATCAGCACAACACCGAACCAGGGCAGGAGCGGAAAATAATCAAGCGTTTGAAAGTGCGCGGGCGTCAACCCTAGCCAGAGGAACCATGGAACGTTTACCGTCACGTTCTTCACACCAATGCCGAGCGCTATGACTCCGATACCGAGCACAAGATTCCCGGAACGGAGTTGTAATAAGGGAAACGCCAGCATAATCGCAATGCCAATAAGATGCAGTATTCCCCAGACAATAAACCCCTCCCGCAAAAAGACCCACGTTGTTACCGTAATTAAAAGACCACACGAAAAGATCTTCAACCCGCGTGTGAGATATTTCAGGAATAACGGTTTTTCAGATTGCTGGTGTCGCAAAGCACGTGAGAAACTGAGTGTCAGCGAAATCCCAACCAGCAAAAGAAAGATAGTGGCAGTTGCACGGGCAACGTAAAACCAAAAACCTGCGTGTACGGTAAGCAAAGAGCCACCAAAATAATCGAGGTCATACACAACATGAAAAGCGATCATCATGACTATCGCGATTCCGCGCAGGAGGTCAATTTCCCAAAATCGCTCCTCGAAACTCAGGTCCATTTGATACAAAAACGCGACAGTGAAACTAAAATGTTTGCTTAAACGCCTTGGTGCAGTTCAAGAGTCCACCCGCCAGCGTAACGACGACAAGTGGATAAAAGACCGTTGCGATACCAAAACTGTCACCAACCACACCCATGAGTAGACGGGAAAGCGACCCGAAGCCGAACCCTGCTAACATTAACATGCCAAACGCGACGCCCGTTCGTGACTGCTCGATTTCCGTGCTTATCGTGGTTATAATCGCTGGGAGAATCATGGGAAAAATCATACCGGCACAGGCTAACGCGAGAATAGCCCAGAATAAGGGGAGAAAGGGCGCACTGAAAAAGAGCGGAGCCACAAGGAAAAAACCAATGACCATTACTTTCTGCCCGCCGACAAAGTCAGTTAAATGACCGCCGACATATTTGCCTACCGCACCGCCGACGGTGAAAACCGAAGTAACCGCTACGGCGAATTCCGGCCCTAATCCTTTTGCTTCATTCAGGAAGATAGGGATAAACGTCACGGCACCGCCGATAACGAACCCAAAAAGCCCCTCGGTCAGGTAAACTCGTCGTATCGAGCTTGTCCGCACCATCTGGTGAATGAACTCTTTGAGGATGGTGATATCGGTGTGCTGCTTCGTTCGTTCCGCTCCGACAGTACCGCCCTTCTGGTTTCTGAGCAGTACCAACGCGATAAAAAGTGCGGGAACTGCCAGGAATAAGTAAACGAGCCGCCAGCCATAGTAATATGCAATAAAGCCTGCGATCAACGGCGATATTGCCAGTCCTATGCTCGCGCCGGTCTCGTGCACGCCAAACGTTCTCCCGCGGTTGACGCTGAATGATCGCGCGATGTGCGACAGTGCCGAGGGATGATAAAAACTGAGGAAAAAGCCCAGTGCGATAAAAATGAGGGTAATCGATACAAAATCCCACGGGAGCAGGAGAAGTGCCGAAAAGATTGCAGTGACGAAAAAGCCGAGCTTTATCAGCACGATACCATCAAATCGATCGGCTAATAGACCTGCGGGGATGCTCCCTACGCCAATCGCTGCCGCAAACGCAAAGGACAGCAGACCGACCGCAGTGTACGTCAAGCTGAACTCGGCCTTCACTAACGGTGACAGTGCGGGGAGTGCAACCACCATAATATGCATCAAGCCATGCGACGCCGTTAGCGGTAATAGCGTAAAAGTTGAAGGTGCGTTCCTTCCGGTGTTCATCTGGAATCACTCCTTCGTTGTGTTCACTGCACCCAGCGTCTCACACACTATCTCTGATGACCCTTTCACTATTTTTATGTCTAAATTGAACTTCCGTGCGAATCTCTTTACCGTTATTGCGTAGTTCTTGTCCTTCAAGTCCGCTTTGGAATACCAAATCTTCACGACCCGGTAATAATGGTTCTTCATGAGTCTTTGTATTTTTGACGTGTCCACCGCAGGATATCGGCTCCTCCGCCCGGCCTTTGTGTTACTCGTAGATTCTAAAATCACCTGCGGCTCTTCTACAAGCGACGCGCCAGCGGGGGTCATGAAAAACGTCCCGACTTCTTCCTTCAGCAGTGACTGCACTGTATCCCGGCCAAGGGCAATCTCGATACAATTGTTCAGTATCGCGCCATTTCTGTCTCGCGGTACGACCACGGGCACCGGTGCCACTGCGATTACGTGCTCGATCGTTTCGGCGGTGCTGCCACAGAGCCCGTAACCCAAGACGATAAAATCCACGACGGAACCCATTCGCTGTATGCATTCCTCTATCTCTAACCGGAGATCGTACGGATAATCGTGCAAGCGCAACTCCAGCACCTTGATAATCACCGAATCGTCCAATTCGCGCGCACGAATCTCCTTCTCTATCTTCCCTAACATATTCGCCTTTAAGGCAAACCCGTCATCCGCAAACGCAACCGCAAATCGCTCGATCACCCGTTGATGCGGAACGACGGTCACTGAGTTGATATCATCCGGCAGCACGAAAAAAATGTCTTTCACACCGGTTTGGCTAATCAGATCTCGTATCTCTTTCCGTAAAATCTCGCAGGTGATAACACCGATGTGCATGATCCTATCTTCTTTCTAGGTACGCGATTAATAAAGAATAAAACGGAGGAAGGGTAACAGAAAAAAAAGTTACGTCAGATCCTCCAGCAGTTCTAAGCCGTATTCGCGTTCGAGAAACGCAAAGACGTCCTCTCGGTTTATCCGCTGCTTCAGCGGCAGCTTTTTCTTCTGGATCTTTCGATCCTTTATCCGGTACCCTGGCCGCTTCAACGACACGCAAATATCCATGCCGTAAATACCTACCTTCGGGTCGTAACGGATGCCGAAGTCCGTATGCTCCGCAACGCCGAAGGAGAAATTACCGAACGTGTCAAACTGACTCTTAAAAAGCTGATTCTGTATTGTGAAACACCGTTTAAGGAAATCTCGTGCTCGATCACCGCGTAACGTAACCATGCACGCAATAGCTTCGTTCTTCTTGATACTAAATGGTTGTAAGGTTTTCTTCGCCATTCGCTTTATCGATTTCTGACCCACAAGCTCGTCCAACAACTTCTCTGCCTTCGCTAACTTCTCGCCGCTCTCGCCGACGCTCATGTTTATCACTACCTTATCCACCTCTATCCTCCTCATCGGATTTTCTGTCATTTCCTTACCTCCTCTCTTCTCTTCTTCCCGAGCGTTTACGCTGCACTTAATCCCTGCACCTCAAACTTCCTCTTGCCCACGACGAACACGGAATCTTCACGGCTCTCGAAGCTCACTTCACCCTCATCCGCTTTTATCAGTACGATATTCGGCTGCGGACTGTGCACTTTCCTTATCTCCTCTATCACACCGGTCTGAGCCGATTGCTTACCGCCGATCACGACCACTTTATTCCCTTTCTTGAACGGTAAGTGCTTCACGATCTTATTATCAGGAATGGAGATCATTAACGAGTCATGCGTCATTATCTCCGCGCCGGATTCGCCGGGCAGAATGTTTCGACCGTCATGCAAGTTCAGTTGTATCGCACCCGTTTTTATTATTCGCTTGCCGTTAACTCTACAGAGCTTCTTCTTCGCTGCTTTCTCGTCTATCTCCACCAGCGACAGCTTATCCTTTCTGTCTAAGAGCACCATATAATGCGCTTTTATAAGTGGAATGGAAAGGATATCAAAGACGCCGACGGGGAACTTACGATCTTTCCGCACTTTACCGTTGACGATCACATTGCCTTCGTTCAATATCCGTTTTGCCTCTCTGCTATTGTCCGCTAACTGCAGTATGTCCCGTATGACTAAAAGCAAGGGCATGCTCCGTTCCTTTGGATGCGGCCCCGGGTTCGGCTTCACCGCCCAGTGTGATGTTTTCCGCGCTATCTTCCAGCTACGAGGTGCAGCTATTCGCTTTTGATGCTTTCCCATTTTCAGTCCTGTACTCCTATTATTACCATTATCCCTTTACGCATAAGCATGTTTCACCAAATCCTCCGCCTTCTCTTCAAACTCCTCCTGTGCACTTGGGCTTGAAGTAGGCTTCACAATCTTAACCGCGGCTTTAAAATGCTGCTTCTTTATCGTGATGTTTTTTGTTGCTTCTTCTATCTGTTCCTCGGATATTCCAGACGTGAGGAACTCACGCAACGCGGCCATTACCGCTTCCCTAACAATAGCCGCTATATCCGCACCGACGTACGTGTTGGTCATTTTCGCAAGCTCGTCGACTGTAATGTCGTCTCCGAGCGGTTTGCCCCGTAAATGCACCTTAAAAATCTCCTTCCTCGCTTCTTCATTTGGTACTTGGATATAAATCAACCGATCAAGCCTGCCCGGTCTGAGCAATGCAGGATCAACCATATCCGGCCTGTTGGTCGCCGCTAAGATAATTACATCCTTCAGCTCCTCCAAGCCGTCCATCTCCGTCAAGAGCTGAGAAACGACACGCTCGGTCACATGCGAGTCGTAGCCCATACCACGTACCGGTGCGATTGAATCAATCTCATCAAGGAAGATCATACAGGGCGCAGCTTGCTTCGCCTTTCTGAACACTTCACGAACCGCTCGCTCTGACTCTCCAACCCACTTCGAGAGAAGCTCCGGCCCTTTTATCGAGATGAAATTTGCCTCACTCTCATTTGCCACTGCCTTTGCCAGCATCGTCTTCCCGGTACCAGGCGAGCCAAAGAGAATGATGCCTTTTGGCGGCTTTGTATTCAACTCCGTGAACACCGCCGAATACTTGAGTGGCCACTCCACAACCTCCTTTAATTCCTGCTTCACTCGTTCCAAACCGCCAATGTCCTCCCACTTTACATTCGGCACTTCCACGAATACCTCTCGGAGCGCAGAGGGTTCCGTGTTCTTCAACGCTTCTCTAAAATCGTCCTTTGAGACGGTCAGTTCTTCCATTACTTCTGGCGGGATATCCTTTTCTATGTCGATCTCCGGCAGTATTTTCCGGAGCGCGTGCATCGCAGCCTCCTTACAGAGCGTCGCTTGGTCTGCACCAACGAATCCGTGCGTGAGATTTGCGACTTCTTTTAGATCTACATCCTCCGCCAGCGGCATTCCGCGCGTATGCACCTGCAGGATCTCTTCACGACCGTTCCTATCCGGGATGCCAATCTCTATCTCACGATCGAACCGACCTCCTCGTCGTAACGCCTCGTCAAGTGCGTTCAATCTATTCGTCGCACCGATTACAACGACTTGCCCACGCGATTCGAGACCGTCCATCAATGAGAGCAGTTGTGCGACCACTCTCCTTTCCACTTCGCCGGTGGTCTCTCCGCGCTTCGGCGCTATTGAATCCAGCTCATCGATAAAAATAATAGACGGCGCGTTCTTTTCCGCATCCTCGAATATCTCGCGTAGATGCCGCTCACTTTCGCCGTAGTATTTACTCATTATCTCAGGGCCTGAGATCGAATGGAAATTGGCATCGGTCTCATTTGCCACTGCTTTTGCAATCAGCGTCTTCCCAGTCCCAGGTGGGCCGTGTAGGAGAACGCCTTTTGGTGGCTCGATCCCCAGCCGTTCGAACAGCTCAGGATGCCTGAGTGGCAGTTCGATCATCTCTCGTATCATGCCTATCTCCCGCTTCAGACCTCCGATGTCCTCATAGGTCACACGGGGGAGGCCTATCTTCTCATCACGCGCCTTACGCAGCACAATCTCAGTATCGATATTCGGAATTACCGTGCCCACGGGAACGGTGTTCGTAACGACAAAAGAAACAGGATTCCCTAACAATTCAATCCGTAATATTTGTCCTTTGGTAATTGGCACACCTTTCAATCTGCTTAATAAGTATCGTTCGCCACCAGCAATTCGTATCGGCTGTGTGGGTGCAAGCGTAATTCGGTTTGCGCTTTTCGCCTTTGTCTGCTGCACCTTCACTTTATCATCGATGGCAACACCAGCATTGTTCCGTATATTCCCATCGATGCGTATAATTGACTTACCAGTATCAGGTGAATACGCAGGATGCACAATAGCAGAGGCAACACTCCTACCTTCTATTTCTATGACATCCCCAGGAATTAGTCCAAGCGCGCGCATCGTCTCGGTATCGATTCGGGCTATCCAACGCCCGGCATCACGATGATACGCCTCAGCTACCCGCAATATCAGTGATTTTTCCTTCTCTTCTTCGTTTCCCATCTCGTTACCTACTCATTTATTATCTTATCAGTATAAAATAAAATCTAAAAACAGGCAGGCGTTTATATGCAATGCTTTAAAGGAAAAAGATGGTGCGAGTAAAATGGAAGAAGAATTGTTGATGATTCCGGGACCGGTGCCGGTGCTACCACGTATTCGTGAAGCAATGGCAAAGCCGATGATATCTCACCGTGGAGATGAATTCTCACAGATCTACAGTGAGATCGCTGCTGGCCTGAAGAACGTATTTCAAACGAAGAACGATCTCTTCGTGCTCAGCGGGTCAGGCACGTGCGCAATGGAAGCTGCACTAGGCAATATCCTCAGAAAGACGGGCGGCGCAGGAGAGCCTGATATGGGCTGTGTAACGATAACGAACGGTAAATTTGGCGAGCGGTTCACGGAGATTGCGGAACGATACGGAGCTGGAGCAGCGGCTGTCACGCCGGTAGCGTTCGAATGGGGGCAGCCGGTAGATTTAGAGCAGGTAAAGGAAGCGTTAGATACCTGTCCCAACCCCACGATCGTTACCATGGTGCATAACGAAACGTCCGTCGGCATGCTCAATCCTGCACGGGAAGTGGGTAAGCTTGCGAAGCAGCACGATGCCATTTTCGTGCTCGACGGTATCACGTCAATCGGCGGCGATGATGTTCCTGTGGATGTGTTTGGTGTGGACATTGCGATCGTAGGCTCGCAGAAATGCCTAGGTACACCACCGGGATTAGCAGCACTCTCTATTAGCGAGAAGGCGTGGGAATTGATGGAAGCAAACCCTCACAGACCTTATTATCAAGACCTCATTGCGTATAAGAAGAGTTTCAAGAAGAACCAAACACCGTACACACCGGCAGTGCCGCTCTTCTTCGCACTTCATGAAGCGTTAGAAATAATAAAAGAGGAGGGAATGGCAAGCAGGATCAAACGGCATAGAACACTGTCAAAGGCGGTTCGAACGGCCGTTACCAGCTTGGGACTGAAGTTATTCCCGACGCTTAACGAGGTGAGCACTTATTCGAATACCGTTACGGCAACACGCATGCCCGTCGAGGATGGCATCACTGACGATCAGTTGCGGGGCGGTATGCGGAAGAAAGGAGTTATCGTATCCGGCGGACAAGCAGACCTCAAAGGCAAGATCTTCAGAATCGCATCGATGGGAAACATAACGAGCGTGGAAATTTTGAGGACTATCGAGGTACTGGAACAGGTATTGCAGGAGACTGGGTTTATAGAGAAGGAAGGGAAAGGCTTAGAAGCCGCAAAAGAAGTATTAGCCTAAACGCGGCTTAATTAACGTTTCAAAACTGCGATTTCGCATAGAGCGTCTATCTGTTTGTTAAGGAAAGGGTAAAACGATGTTACGAGCACCGCAGGCACGAAGAGATATAAAAATCGTCTCGTTTGACGTTGACGGTACGTTAGTGGGTCCGGGATTTGTCGATTGCGTCTGGCTGCAAGGGATACCACAGGCGTACGCGGAAAAAGAAGGTTTGAGCTTTGAGCAGGCGTTTGACTATGTAAAGAACGCGTATGACAAGATCGGCGAGCACCGAATAGAGTGGTACAACATCGATTACTGGCTGCGGACGTTCGGTTTGGATATCCCGTACGAAACGCTCTTCAAGAAATACGAAGATGAACTACAGATCTACGAGGAGGTAGAACGCGTTCTCACCGAGCTGCAGGACGGGGGCTACGAACTGATTTTAAGCTCAAACGCGGCGACTGAGTTCATCGATTTCCAAATTAAACCCATCAGAAAATTCTTCTCGCACGTATTCTCAGCAACGTCTGATTTCGGCCAGGTGAAGAAGACCAACGGGTTCTTTGCACGCGTGTGCGAGATTTTAAACGTGAAGCCGCAAGCAGTAGTGCATATCGGCGACCACTGGGTCTTTGATTTCATCAATCCACGCAAGATCGGCATAACGGCGTATTATCTCGACAGAGCGCGGGAAACGAGTGAAGGAAAACTCAACGAAGACGTAAAAAAAGAAGACGATGAGTTCATCATTAACAACCTGGATGAGCTCATTGATGATCCTGTGGATTAATTCAGACCATGATTCGTAATTTTCATCAGCTTCAACTCTCTAGAGAGCCCAGCGGTTCCAAATGCATGTAGTCTTAAAACGAAAATCGTGAGTAAGTAAAAACATGCCTCTCTTTATATTTTCGATACGTTCCTATTAGTACGTATTAAAAAGGAGTTTGAGCATGAAAGACTATGCAGTGGAATGTATCCAATGCGGAGCACGCTACGCTAAAGATGATATCGTTTACACCTGCGAGAAATGTGGTGGATTACTGGATGTCAAGTACGATTATTCCAAGATTGACGTGGAACGAATCGTTAAAGCGAAGGGCGAAGGCGTGTGGAAATATCGTGAGTTATTACCGTTTGCTGAAGATACCACGCCCGTAACAATCCATGAGGGGAATACCCCACTGTACCGCTGCGATCGACTCGCAAAAGCCATTGGCATCTTGGATTTGTGGGTGAAACACGAAGGACTGAACCCCTCAGGTTCGTTTAAAGACCGGGGAATGACCATTGGTGTAACGAAAGCGGTAGAATTAGGGGTGAAAGGTGTGGCGTGTGCGTCGACGGGCAATACGTCTGCATCGCTCGCGATCTTCGCGGCAAAAGCAGGTTTCCCGTGCTACGTCCTGCTCCCGAAGGGCAAGGTCGCATTAGGAAAGATAGCGCAGGCAATGATGCACGGGGCGCAAGTATTCTCGCTTAAGGGCAATTTCGATGATGCACTTCGGGTTGTTCGCGTACTCTGCGAGGAAGAAAGCCTCTACCTGTTGAATTCCGTGAATCCGTACCGATTGGAAGGTCAGAAGACGATTGCGTTTGAAGTCGCCGAAAAGCTCGGCTGGCACGCACCTGATAGGCTCATTCTGCCGGTTGGGAATGCAGGGAACATCAGCGCGATTTTCAAAGGCTTCACTGAGTTGAAGACGCTGGGTATTACCGATAGCATTCCTCGGATGACCGGCATTCAAGCAGTGGGTGCGAAACCGGTTGTAAACGCTATTAAAGAAGGTGAACCGGAGATAACGCCAGAAGAGAAGCCGGAAACCATTGCTTCCGCGATACGGATCGGTAATCCGGTAAATGCCGCAAAAGCCTTGCACGCCATTCGAAGCACCGGTGGACTTGCGGAATCCGTAACTGACGAGGAGATAACTGAAGCGCAACTCGAGCTCGCGCGAGTCGAGGGTATCGGTGTCGAGCCTGCGAGTGCCGCGTCCATTGCGGGACTGAGGAAACTGGTTGCGCTGGGTAAGATCAAACCTGATGAGAAAATAGTCTGTATCACGACGGGTCATCTCCTCAAAGATCCTGAACGCGCGATCGAGATCTGTGAGCCGCCAATTGAGGTGGAAGCGGATGTGGAAGTGCTGCGTAAGCTGTTGAAGTAAATTAAACGAGTTATCACCACATGAAGAACTCTCAAGAGCGATCGGAGCAATGAAAGGGAATGAACGGAAAAGAAGCGTCCATCACCGCAGAGGAAATGGCTGCGCTGGATGAGAACTGTGGTTTCTTTGGGCTTTTGCCGTCACAACTGATGGAAAATGCCGGTGCTCAGCTTGGAACTGAGATCCAAAAGCGGTTTCCCAGCGCGAAGGCGCCAGTGAACGTAACCATAGTAGCAGGTAAAGGCAACAATGGCGGCGATGCGTTTGTTGCTGCACGGCATCTGCACGGTAAACCCTTACAGGGTTTTCTGGGTCAACGGGGCGGAGCCCCGTTATTTGACGTGAAACTATTGTTGCTCGGACGTGCAAAGGATTTGAGGACTGAAGAGGCGCGGAGGAACTGGCAGATTTTAAAGGAAAGTGGCTTTGACGCAGAGGAAATTACCGATTCGTCCGCGTTAAAGGCAGCACAAGCGGTTTTTAACGATTCCGACGTCATAATCGATGCGATCTTTGGCACCGGTGTGAAGGGTACGATACGAGAACCGGAAGCAACGGCAATCAATATGATCAATGCGGCAAAACCGAAGGCCTTTGTCGTTGCGGTAGACATTCCTTCCGGCTTGGATCCCAACATCGGCGTAGCTGAACAAGCAGTTCGTGCAGATCTCACGGTTACATTCCACACCGCGAAGAAAGGCTTACTAAAAGAGACCGCTGCAGACTACGTTGGCGAGCTGGTAGTTGCTGATCTAGGCATTCCAGACGGCATGGAAAAGTTAGCCGGACCTGGCGATGTGCGACTAGTGATGAAACGAAACACTCGAAGCCATAAAGGTGATAATGGTCGTGTGCTCATTGTGGGTGGTGGGCCTTTCTTTGGTGCCCCGACGCTGGCTGCGCTTGCAGCACTCCGCGCTGGTGCCGATTGGGTAACCATAGCGGCACCGCAAAGCGTTTCTGCTATTATCGCTTCGCTATCGCCTAATTTGATCGTTCAGCCGCTCTCTTCTGACGTGTTGGTAGAGAAGGACGTACCTGTGGTATCACAGCTAATAAAAAAGCATGACGTCGTGGTAATTGGCATGGGTTTAGGAGCAGCGGAAGAAACAAAACGAGCATCAAAATTGATAATCGAGGATGAAGCAGCAAGAAAAGTGGTGGTCGATGCTGACGGCTTTTACGGTTTGCAGCTGCCAATTCAAACTTTAAGAAAGTTTAATCAAAATGCTTCGCAGGAAGACAAGCTCGTTATTGTCACGCCGCACGCCGGTGAGTTCTCGAAGATGAACATCAGCGGTAAACAAGGTAGCGTAACCGTGCCTCCGGAAAACATGCTTAAAGAAAGGATGGAGTTTGTAACGGAATTCTCACGGCGCAATAACGTGGTGACGTTGATGAAAGGGGCCACTGATTTTGTATCAGATGGGACTAAGGTGAAGATAAACAGGACCGGGAACGCAGGCATGACGGTTGGCGGCACCGGAGACGTCCTGGCGGGTGTAACAGGCGCATTCTTCGCC
>CAYUEX010000051.1:0-13065 GCA_964443855.1 uncultured Halobacteria archaeon
GAGCCTACATTTCCTCACATTTTGTTCAATTACACAGATAGACACTTCCAAAGTCCAGAAAATATCAAGGGGATCATTAAAAATTTGTTGTATTTTTGTAAGGACAGGATAGAGTGGGTTACAGAGCCAAGCAAGAAGTTGAAACGGGTTAATAAGGTGCTGCAGTCATTGAATACATATCTAGAGCCATTTGTAGAATACACAGGTGATTTTGGAGCGTATATTACTCTGAGAACTAGAGAAATAGAGGACGTCTTAAAGGAGGATGTCGAAAAATTTAGACAAAAATACCAAGTAAAAGAATTTACGTCAGATGAAAAACGAAATGAACTGAGAGCCAAGATTGAGAAAATTGAGAAAAGCATTTTAACTGAAATTTTAAATATGGTATGAATAATGTTGTGATTTTAAGCCCTTGTATTAATCTTTACAGGTGGATGAACGGGAAGCAAAGTTATTACAAGTTAGAGCTACTATTGTAAAGAGGTGTGTTTCTCTGTGAACTTATACTTAATTAATTTTCGTAAAGTCCGCTAGTATCAATCAAACTTTTTCCCGTCGCAACGAAAGGCACAGTCTTATTATGTTGGCAAACATCGAGATGCTATCACCAACCGCATTCACTTTGGAGCCCTCACCGCCCTTGTCTACCCACACCACCGGTATTTCCTTTACCCTGTACCCGTTTCGCTGTGCTCGTACAAGCAGCTCAGTATCCCAGAACCAGTGCTCATCCTCTATCTCCGGCAGGATACGCATCAAGGCCTCTTTGCGGAAGGCTTTGAACCCGCATTGATGGTCCTGGAGCTTTGACCGTAAAAGCATGCGTACAAGGAAATTAAAAGTGGTGCTCATTATTTTCCGCTTAACTGACCGCGTAACGTTGCTCTCTTGCATCATTCGCGAGCCCGTTGCGAAATCGTACCGCTCCTTTTTTATCGCGTTTATTAGCGGCTTTACATACGAGAGATCAGTGGAGAGGTCAACGTCCATATACATTACAATATCGCCATGAGCGCGTTTAAACGCGTGATTAAGTGCTTTGCCTCGGCCCAATCGCGCGTCACTGTGAATATGCCTAACTAACGGGTCTTCGGCTGCTATTCGTTCCGCTATGTCTGCCGTGCCGTCGGTGCTTCCGTCTTCTGCAATAAGGATCTCGTAAGCGGAAGTGAACGTGGCTAACGCTTGCTTCGTCTGCCGTACCGCATTTTCTATTTTCCCTGCTTCGTTATGCGCGGGAAGCACAACGGAGATTTCTATTTTGGTTTTTTCCGTTTCGTGCATGGTGATTCACATTAACGCGTCAAGCAAAGGTATCGTGGCTCTCTATTGCAGTTGGATTCCACGAAGAACATCTTCAGTTATGTGTTCAGTGGTTAAATAATGAAAACCATGCAGGGATACAAAAAGGAACTAAAATAGGGAATATAACCAACAATAGGTAAGTATGTTATAATAACAAAAAAGAGCGAAATTTTTTATGGTCAAGACGTAAAAGATCGGAGCGAGGGCTGAACATGGTGGAGGATTGGAACGTCGTTGTAATAGGAGATGGGGATAACGAGAAGGAGTTATTACAGTCTTTAGAAGAAGACGGCGAGTTTGAACCTTCGGGATTTCGAGATGCTGTGATCGGGAACGTGGAGGACATCGTGGAATTCTTAGAGGATGCGGAGCAGAAAAAATACCCGTACTTGAAGCGAGTAATCCCCATCGATGATGCGTTCTCCGTGTCTCCGGGGCACGTAATAGACAAACTGAAGCAGCGAATCGAGCAATATCTTGATGAAGTAGAGCCGGGTGAGACGTTTGAATTCCGCGTTGAGCAGCGAGGATTGAAAGAGGGTATCTCAAACCAGAAGATAGTGCGAGAAGTGAGCGGCCATTTTTATGACCTCGTGGAGAAGGTGTGTGGCAGAAAGCCGAAAGTAAACATTAAGAGGCCGGATAAGCTGGTTGTCATAGAGATTATCGGGAACAGATGTGGGATTGGTTTCATCACGTGGGAGATGCGGGAGAAGTACAGCGTGATCGAAGTACGGTGAGGTTACATCGTTAACTCAGATTATTCCCTTCTTTTATTTGAGGATAGTGAAGTGATGATGATGAGAGCACGAAAGGTAATGACCATCGCGGGCTCGGATAGCAGTGGTGGCGCAGGGATACAGGCAGATATAAAGACGTTTGCGGCACTGGGTGTTTACGGCACCTCAGTACTCACCGCCATCACCGCTCAGAACTCGTACGGCGTACACGAGGTGCATGAAGTGCCTGCTGACGTCTTGGATGCACAGATAGCCGCGATTATGGAAGACAACGGCCTTAAGGTGGATTATGCAAAAACCGGCATGCTGTATTCCGCCGCAACAATCGAAGTGGTAGCGAACGCCTTCAAACGCTACAAAATCCCCTTTGTTTTAGATCCCGTAATGAAAGCGGGCTCGGGCGGTGCGTTGATCGAAGAGGACGCGTTGACTATACTTATCGAGCAGCTTTTACCGCTCTGCACGGTTGTTACACCAAATGTGCCCGAAGCACGCGTTCTTTCCGGGATGGCGATACAGAGTAAGGAAGATGCGAAGGAAGCTGCCTTAAAGATACAGAAGATGGGTGCATCGGCAGTGATTATAAAAGGCGGGCATCTCGAGCAGGAATTGGCAGCCGGAAAGGCAACCGATGTGCTTTACCACAATGGCGAATTCGCGGAGATAAGCTCACCCGTCATAAGGACTGAGCGGATTGTACACGGCGGGGGCTGTTCCTATTCCGCGGCGCTGGCTGCTGAATTGGCGAAGGGTGAACCGTTACGAGATGCCGCAACATCTGCGAAGCAGTTCGTGCATGACGCTATCGTTAACGGCGAGGAAGTGTCCTCACTGATCGTGGTAAACCAGATGCAGCGAGTGCGAAACGATGCTGACCGGTATTTCGTACTGGAGAACGTTAAGGAAGCGGTCAGAATACTGAAAGCGATCGAAGGCTTTGAACTGGTCATTCCTGAAGTGGGCACGAACATCGGTATGGCCATCGAAAGCGCAAAAAGTGAGCAGGACGTTGCAGCCGTGGATGGCCGGATAGTTCGCATGAAAGAAGGGATAGCCGCAGGTTGTGTTGGATTCGGCGCCAGTAGCCATGTTGCACGGCTGGTCTTAGCAATGATGGAACGGGATAGAGCGCAACGAAGCGCAATGAACGTGCAAAACTCACCGGAGGTTGTTGAGGCATGCGAGGAGTTGGGCATGCGTGTCGCTTCTTTTGAGCGGGCTCACGAACCGGCAGCGGTAAAAACTATGGACTGGGGCGTGCGAGAAGCGAGCCGAGAATTTGTCCCTGAGGTGATCTTTGACCTCGGTGCGGTAGGAAAGGAGCCCATGGTGCGCATTTTCGGGCATACTGCTGTTGAGGTTGCGGGAAAAGCGAAGCAAATTGTAGCGACGTTAGAGTAACAAACTTTTTTCTTTTATCAAACATTTTTTAAAGAGAACGGTTTATGCGACAGGTAATACGAGACCCGCTGCACGGCTACATAGAATTAGACGAGCTTGCCAGCGCGATTATCGATACCGTGGAGATGCAGCGGCTGCGGCGAATTAGACAACTCGGCTTCTCATATTTAGTGTATCCCGGTGCGAATCATACGAGGTTCGAGCATTCACTTGGCACGTACCACCTAATGAACGCTCTGCTTAACCGGCTCGACGTAGCGAAAGAGGAAGAGCAGGAGCTCCGTGTTGCATCGTTGATCCATGACATCGGACATGGCCCGTATTCGCATGTGACTGAGCCACTGATAAAAAAGCTGACGGGAAAAGGGCATGACGATATTGAATCCGTCCTTGTTGCTCGTGACATTGAGGAGGAAAAAGATGTTGAATCATCCGCACTGACGATTGCAAACGTCTTAGAGGATCATCATTTAGATACGCGGAAGATACTGGGTCATATAAAAGGAGAACGGGCGGGAAATCGGACGAAGCGGGATCTTTCACGGATTTTAAATGGCGAAATCGACGTGGACAAAATGGATTATTTGGTTAGGGATTCGTATTACACCGGCGTGGCGTACGGCGTTGTTGACAATATCAGACTCATTCAAGGGCTCGATTTCTTCAAGAATGAACTTGTCATAACAGAGAAAGGGGTACTCCCGGCTGAATATCTGCTCTTTTCACGGTTCCTGATGCATCCGACGGTGTATAATCATCATACCGGTCGAATCGCGCAGTTGATGCTGTTGAACGCGCTTGAGGCTTTCATCGAGTCCGTATCAGAATCAGAATCTGAAGCTAAGGACTACGCAACCGCATTAAGAGCAATGGACGATTCTGAGATAAACATCGCACTACGAAATGCACACGGGTATCCACAAGCGATGATGACACGGATAAACGAGCGGCGATTGTTCAAACGGGCTGTGTATGCAAGCATAACCGAGCTGGAAGAAGGTGTCGCAGAAGAGTTACGCGACGAGCAGCGGTTAAAGGAATTAGCAGAGGAGATAAGCACGCGTGCGGGCGTAGATACGCAATTTGTCTTAGTGGATTATCAAAAGCCAAAAGGTGCGGAATTAGAGGAAAGTGCCGCGAAGGTCGTTATTGGGAACGAGTTCAAAAGTTTAAGAGAAGTCTCATCGCTCGTCTCTACGCTCAGTCGGGAATTCGAGGAGCGCTATAAACTTGGCGTGTATGCGCCTGCAGAGTACAGAGCAGACGTGAAAAAGGCCGCGGAAGAGCTATTGTGGCGTTAACGAGACGATGGTGGTGATGACTGATTCCCATGAGTACCAGAAAAATCAAAATTTAACCAGCTGAAGCGACTACGGAAGAAGGCTAAGTAATTGCTAAATCTACCTTTTTCCGCTGAAAGATGGTTTATTAAACTCCTTCCATTGTTCTCGAATTATGTTAACGTCGGTTAATTTTCCATAAATTATGTCTTCTATGATTTTATCCATGCGCTTCTTTTTCTCCAATGTATGGTATAGAAAAACGAGTACAAAAACAATCAGAATGTAGTACATAACAACAACGATTAGCTGAACGACGGGGCTGAAGGCCCTAATGGACGTTGAAGCGTACAGTGCTATAGCTATTGTAAGAAATAAAAAGCCAATTTCGACAGGTCGATAGGATTCACTATTCAAAAACAATATCCAATCTTTAAGGTCAAGTGGTGAATCATTCTCCGCTAAATCTTCTTTATCCTCATCTTCATGTTCCACGGACATCTTTTTCCTATAATTATTATCATCGATGCATAAAAGTATCTCTCACAATAAATATGAGGATTATAAATTCCACAACATCCACCATCAAACCCAATCAGAAGCGGTTCTGAAAGAAGCGATGACGTTTTGCAGTGAAATCAACTCAAAAACTCCAAGTCAACTGCTTACTGACAACTCTTTTAGAGTTTCCCTTTAATGAATCAGTAGATCTAAGAAGTAGCGCACTAGCACCAAAAAAAAATAAGGACAGAACTAATTCTGCCCTCATCTTTTGCCAATCGTTTCATCAATCAGTGTGCCCAGAACACCGGACGAGCCGGACGTACCTGAAGAACCCTGTTGCGTTGGTAAGAAGGGCGCTAAAGCCGAAGCTAAATTGTGCAAGGTCATCGATTGAATAATGATCTTCCCCGGGCCTCGTAAAGAGGTCAAAAAGAGGCCTTCACCACCAAAGAACATCGTTTTTATCCCCTTCACGCGTTCGATCTCATAGCCGACCGTACCATCCCAGCCAACGACACAGCCAGTGTCAACTTTCATCGTTTGACCGGTCTGCAGCTCGAACTCAACAAAATCGCCGCAGGCGTGAATAAACGTGGTCCCTTCACCGGACAATCGTTCTAAAATGAACCCCTCGCCACCGAAGAAGACCGACCCTAACCGCCGCTGGAATGCGACGCTAAGATCAACGGAATCTTCAGCGCAGAGGAATGCATCCTTCTGAACGATAAATTCTTTACCCGCTGCAAGCTCTATCGGCTTGATCGTCCCGGGCGCGCTACCACCGAATGCCACCAGCCCCTCGCCACCTGCCGGGGTGAATTCTGTTAAAAACATCGTTTCTCCCGCGAATTTTCGCCCGATCGCCTTCATCAAGCCGCCTTTCATCTTCGCTTCCATGGTTATATTTGAACTCATGTACACCATCGTGCCGGCTTCGCCATACATCTTCTCGCCTGCTTTTAACTCAACCGTTACTAATTGCAGGTTATCTCCGGTTATTTTATATTCCATACTCTCACCACTTGAGAAGAATATAAGCAGATTTTAAAAGGTTATTCCTCGAGATACCTTAGATTCCGGTGAGTCCCTGTTGATACCGGTAAGGCTAAGAATCTGCATGTAAAGTGTATCTCAAAGTATGCTGTTTTACCAACATTTTTTTATACGATGAGTACCGTTAGCTTTAGCGTAAGGACACTAAACATAAAAGGAGGAAATTAGAATGGAAGAAGAAAAATCGGCTGAATTGAAGCAGCTGTTTGTTTACGAACATGATGCACGACGGCTTGAACTGCTCATTAGAATCGTGTATTCGATCGCTATAGTGATCGTACTGGCGGTGTACGGATTTGTCGCAGAAATATGCCTGCTCATACAGTGGTTTGTGATATTACTACTGGGACGCAGAAGCGAGGGGCTAAGCAATTTCGTTAAGGGGTATCTCAAATATTTTGTGCATGTAATCAGCTATTACTACTGGATGACTGATGAGAGACCTGGCATACTGCCAAAACCCGTTGAGATATATGAGAAAGAGTGAACCGGAGCTGCACCGATAAATTAGGTGTGGTGTATACCTGCAATACTTCCTTGTAATGGTCTTATAAACTGCCACTGACGTCGAATTTGAGATGGCTTTAAGTAGTGGTAAATTATACGTAAAATAGGAAAATGAGGACTATCGGGCTTACTATGCGGATGGGGCTCAGTGTTGTGCTCCTGTTTGCAGTGATCTACGCGTTATTAGCGGTCATCGCCACTTTCTATGGTGCGGGCACGCCGCTCGTTTATGCCGTTTTTGCCTTTGTACTGGTCTCTATTCAATTTTTTATTGGTCCGAAGATAGTAGAGCGAACAATGCATGTTCGATATGTTTCGGAAAGTGAGCAGCCGGAATTGCATCGGATAGTGAACGAGTTAGCGATGAAGGCGGGTATTCCTAAGCCTCGCATTGGGATTTCTGAGATACAAATACCAAATGCGTTCGCATTTGGCACTTCTAAGCGGACAGCACGAGTGTGTGTTACACGACGATTGATGGAAATGTTGAGCAAGGACGAGCTAGAAGCGGTTCTGGGGCATGAACTCTCGCATATAAAGCATCGCGATATGGTGGTGATCACGGCGTTGAGTGTGATACCAATGATCTGCTACTTTATTTATTTCAGCTTCTTCTGGTCCGGCCTCTTTGGCGGTGGTGGTCGGAATAGAGAAGGTGCACTGCCCACAATGGCAATTGCACTTATTGCGTTCGTGGTCTATTTCATAAGCAACCTCATCGTGCTGTATGCATCGCGTGTACGGGAGTATTACGCGGATGCGGGCAGTTCAGAACTCACGAATAAGCCTCATGCGCTTGCTTCCGCATTATACAAGATGATATATGGCAGTGCGAATACCAAGTCAGAGAAGGTAGTCAAGGAAATGGGGAGCATGCGTGCGTTCTTCGCCGCCGATCCGATGACGGCACGCGGCGATTTACAGGATTTGAGCGCTGCGGACTTGAATAGGGATGGGAAGATAGACGAGTACGAGTTAAGGATGTTTGCAGAGCGGGCGAACGCGAGCCGTACTCAAAGAATGATGGAACTCTTCTCCACGCATCCCAATCCTGTCAGTCGAGTTAAGCGGCTGGGATCGTATCGCTAAGGGTTTGCTTTCCATGCTGCTCTCTCGAACCGAAAGGAACCATTTAACGGTTGATTTTGCTCTTTGTGGTAAACGCACTAAACTAAAAATCCAACGATTGGTCTAATTAGATACACGAAAATTTTACCGTGCGATGTAACTACTGCTTATGCCGTTCCCCCCTCTATTGCCTCTAATATCATCTTCACAATAGTGTTCTCACGCCACCGTGAGGAATCAATTACCAGATCGTAAATGGATAGGTCGTCCAAATCTATCCCGTAATATTGCTCATAGCGCTTATGTTCAGACTGCTCTCGCTCTTCCATTGCAGCCAGCGCTTCTTCGTAGGGCATCTTCTCGCGACCAGCAACTCGCCGCGCTCGTACCTCTATCGGCGCTTTCAGCCATATCTTCAACTCAGCTTTAGGCACGAAGAATCCAGACAGCCTACCTTCCGCAATGATAGCATCATGCTTCATTGCCTCTTCGCCCTGTTTGACATCGATCCATCGATCGAAATTGTCGCTGTCCTCCGCCAGCTTGTTGAACTGCCCCAACTGTAAGCTCTTCTCCGTTGCGATCGTACGAAACATCTCGCCTGCGGAAATGACATCCATTGACAACTCTTTTGACAATAATTTCGCAACCGTAGTTGTGCCGCTGCCCGGAAGACCGCTTATTGTTATACGCATCAGCCCTTAATAACCGCGATTGCTCTGAACGCCGCTATTCTCTTCGCTATTCCGGACACTTCGCAACTCTGAACGACCACCTCTGGGTCTTTATACGCAGCGGATACTTCTTCTGCCAGCTCACCATATCTGTCAAATGGAATCCCTCGTTTCTTCCGTACGTCTCGTTTGGTTCGTTCTCGTGCTTTCACGAGTATATGCTGCTTTGCTAAGGCTTCTTTCACCTCGCTCCCTCGATATTTTCTCATTGCGGCGGTCCTGCTCATCTCCCGACCGGAGCCATGCGCGCAGCTCCCAAACGTTTCGTCCTTGGCTGTTTCGGTACCCACGGCTAAAAAGCTGCGAGTGCCCATCGAGCCGGGGATCAGCACGGGTTGACCAACGCTGCGGTAAATGGGTGGCAATCGTTCATCACCGGCAGGAAACGCCCGAGTTGCGCCTTTACGGTGCACACACAACTTTTTACGCCTGCCCTCCACCACGTGCTCTTCCTCTTTTGCAATGTTGTGTGCAATGTCGTACACCAGCCGCATCTCCATATCCTCCGCTTTCCTGCCCAGCGTGTCTTCAAATACTGTCCGTACCCAATGCGTTGCAAGCTGTCTGTTCGCAAACGCGTAATTCGCACACGAGCACATCGATTCAAAATAATCCATGCCCGTACGACTCTGCAAATAGGCACACGCCAATTCGCGTTCTAAATCAAGTATCCGTGCTAAAACAGGATCGTTACGCATTTCGCGTTCGAATTTACGCAGATAGTACGTGCAAACACCGTGCGAGAAGCCTCGGCCTCCGGTATGAATTAACACCGTAACCTGCCCTTTCTCAGTGATACCAAAGGCTTTAGCACGTTGTTCGTCAAAAATATCGTCTACGACCTCTACCTCTAAGAAATGATTGCCCGAGCCAAGCGTACCGAGCTGCGGCGCACCTCGCTGCTTGGACTTCTCATCGATTTTATCTGGATTGGCTGCTTTTAATCGCCCTCCCTCTTCTGTCCGCTCTACATCGTCCTCCCAGCCATAGCCGTTTTCAATGCACCATTCCGAACCACCCCTTAGCATTTCATCTAACTGGCTGAATGACAATCGCACTTTTCCTGACAGCCCCAGTCCCGATGGGATATACTCAAACAGCCCGTCTACTAGCTCAGCCAGCCGAGGCCTGACATCCTCCTCGCGCAGGTTCGTTCGAATAAGTCGTACACCGCAATTGATGTCGTAACCGACGCCTCCGGGCGAAATAACGCCTTCCTCGAAGTCCGTAGCCGCTACACCGCCAATCGGAAAGCCGTAGCCCTGATGCCCGTCAGGCATAACGAGCGAGTATTTTTCAATACCCGGCAGTGAAGCAACCGTGATTGTCTGCTGTAGCGTGAGGTCACGGCGCATCTTGTCTAACAGCGCTTCCGCAGCATATATCCGCGCTGGCACACGCATATAATCTTTAAACGACTGCGGAATTTCCCAAACGTCCTCTCGAACTTTTTTAAGCGGTATTTCCATCTCTTAAATACCTCTCTTGCATTTTAACGCACGTACACGAGCTATTTACCAAAAATAAACGGACAAAAAAGAGAGGAAGAAACTTAAGTTACGTTTTCGATCAGATTACGCAGTGCCCATCGGCTGCTGTGTAACGCCACCTAAAGCCTCTTGTAACTGCTGCTGTAACTGCTGATATCGCTTCTGTCCTCGCTCTTCCTGTCGTTCCAAAGTTTTCTGTCTCAAGCCGTAGGTCTCCTTTTTCTCAGACAGCTCCTCCTTTACAGCATCCTTACCTGCTTTAATCATCAATTCGCCGACATTCTTGTATATCAACGCATCGTCATCAACCTTTTCCAATTCCTCTAATGCATTTTCAGCATCGCGTAGCATTGCTTCTACCTGCAACTTCTGCCGCCCCAACGCTTCCATCTGAATTTTTAACTGCTGGAGTTGCGCAAGCAAATTTTGCACTTGAGGGGGTATTTCCGCACTTCCACTCATTTTGATATCCTCTTTCTTTTCTTTATTTACTATTCCTTTCTTTTCGCGTTTTAGCTAAGTATTCTTTTGAGGCTTGCCACATATAAATACACCATGAGTAGAGAAGGAGAGAAAGTAGGGATTTTAGTTATTTCGTATGGTTCGAGAGCGGCCTCGATAATCGATGCGCTGTGCCGGAGTGAAGATTACAACGTGCGGTTATATGTCGCTGACAAGCAGCGGAATCCGTTTAACGTGGAGCATGCGAAGAAGCACGTGGTCATTCCTGATCTAGACGTAGGGAAGATCTGTGATTTCGTTGAGGCGAACAAGGATGCAATAGATTTTGGTATTTGTGGTCCTGAGAAGCCGATCATCGCAGGTGTGCGAGACCTCGTTGAGCGTAAAACCGGTGTGCCGATGATTTGTCCTACGAAGCACTATGCGATCGAAGAGAGCAAAGTTGCGCAGCGGTATCTGATTGAGAAATGCTGTCCCGAGGCAAATCCAAGATTTAAAGTGTTTCCGTGCTCGGAGTACAAGAGCATAAGCGCAGTGAAGGACGCTGTCTGGAGCTTTTTAGATGAGATTGGAAACGAAGTTGCGGTCAAGCCTGACAAGCCAACGGCCGGTAAGGGAGTTGGTGTGTGGGGTGATCACTTCACCAGCAGAGAGCAGCTTTTTGACCATTTCCGGTTGATCTTTGAGAGCGGCAGTGACGTGCTCGTAGAAGAGAAAGTTGAAGGCGAAGAGTCAAGTTTCCAGGCGTTCTGCGACGGTAAACGAATCTCCGCTCTTCCTGATACGAGGGATTACAAACGCGCATTTGATGCGGACTTAGGCCAGAACACTGGCGGAATGGGCTCTTACAAAGCGCAAGAAGACTGGCTGCCGTTTGTTACCAAAAGAGATAGAGAAGATGAGGAGCAATTGGTTCAGCGGCTCTTCAACGAGCTGAAAGGTGGAACTGAGAATGATGGATTAAGGGGTATTCCGTTTTACGTCGCCTTTATGCACACACGTGAGGGCGCAAAGATCCTTGAGATCAATAGCCGACCGGGCGATCCCGAGATAATGAACATCATGCCCGTGCTGAAGAACGATTTCGTAGATGTCTGCTTCCGTATGATTGAGGGTACGCTTTCACGGGTCGAATGCGTGCCGAAAGCGTCGGTGGTGACGTATGCAGTTCCGATGGACTACGGCGATTGCCGGAATACTTACAGCGGATCACGGAAGGTCGATTTGAGCGGTGCGTACGCATTGCAGAAAACCTACGATGATAACTTGAGAGTCTACCCCGGTTCGATGGAATTGCGAGAAAATGGTGATATGTATGCGCTCGGTTCACGAACGGTCTGCACCGTGGGCATCGGTGAAACAATAGAAGAAGCGCGTGAAATATCGCTGGATGGCATCCGGGCTATTGACGGTGCGTTATGGAACCGCTGGGAAATAGGGGCGCCACAGTACATCGAGCGGAGCATACAGAAGATGAAGGAGTTGCGGAAGTAAAAGCGGCTATAACGGTTCTAAAAAGGATGTATCAGAGCAGGTAGGGGCGTCTTAGTCGAAAAAGCTACGATATCGCTTTTGACCGAGGTGCCACGGTTTTCACCCAATTTATTTCAAATGCAACATGACGACCTGGCGGATCACACGGAGGGAATAAGACGTAGTATCACTTCATCTGGAGTCACGGCGAATTTTCGGAGCTTTCCGTCGGCGAAGCAACGGTGATGACAATTTCTTATGCTTAGGTAACTTAGTTATGCATTTAATTTTTATTAAATTCTATGCTAAATGAATGGATGTATTGTTATACTTCTTTTCCGTGAAATGTGCGAGTTAGGATTTAACCCTGATTGTACCTCCTCGGTTGCATTCGATACCAAAGGCATTCCTACTTTGAAGTCACTCGAATTTTAGATTTCAGGGAAAAAAGCATCTAGCCTCAGGAAAAGCTAACAGAATACGCAGAGAGTAAAACCGAATATTAACAAACATACTATACAAAAAGGTTATCTCCTAGCGTTATATTAAATGAGAACCATTTTTTCCTCATAGTAACCACTTTTCATATCCGATTTATTGCACAACTTTTAAATTAATGTAGGGTCTATAGTGTAAAAAAAGTGTTGGATATTTTGTGTTAAGTGACGGAAACTTATATATGTGCTGAGGGAAAGAGATAGGACTATGAAAGGGCAGAAGATACTGATAGCAGAGAAGTCCACATTTTTGCGCGTCATACTTACAACAGCATTGGAAAAGCTCGGGTTTCAGGTTGTGGGCTCAGCGAAGGATGGAGAAGAAGCCATCGATAAGTATCACGAATTGAAGCCAGATATTACGCTGGTAGATATTGAATTAGATGGCATCGATGGCATCGATGTAGCACGTAAGATAACCGCGGAGGAACCCGCTGCGGTAGTTCTAATGGTCCTCGATGAGACGGTAGATACGCCGGATATAATAGTCGAAGCAGTGCGGGCAGGAGCAAAGGGTTATATACGAAAACCACTATCTGAAACGGAGA
>CAYUEX010000052.1:0-8989 GCA_964443855.1 uncultured Halobacteria archaeon
ATTCAGGAGAGTAAGCTTTCTCTGTATATGAATCTGGCGCATCTTCTAATTGGTACAGATCATCATTGTTTGTGTTTTCATCACTTATAATTGCATCATCTGGAAACGGTTTAATATCCTTTTCTTCTTCCCCGCTATCCCGATTGAGACCATTTTTATTCAATGTCATATTTGGTTAGTGTAACTTTAAAAACATTTTCAAAGCATTCTTCAATTCACGCAACCCGATTTTGTGAAATTAATTATACATGAGGGAAATTTCATTGAATGATAACCGGTTTCGAAAGGGCAAGGTCAAGCAGTCCCCTCTTTTTGATCAGGTCGAGTAGGCGTTCTTGATGAACTAAACCCTGTTCTTTTTCACCTTCTTCTTCAGGGCTGGTATTCAGAAACCTAATTTCATTAATTTGCTGATTAACTGACAGCTGGCGAGCCTGCATAACCATTCTGGCTGCCTCTTCAAGTTCACGTTGGTCAGTGTTTTTAAGATCCTCCTCAGAATTTTTTTGCGGCTCCGGTTGATCTAACTCAACGAGAAATGTTTCACCTTCAATTTTTTCAGCAATAAAATTTACCGGGTCAAGGTCGCCCTGTGACAATGAATCAAATATAATCTGAGCGATATGCTGATTCTCAGTGCTAGAAAAATCAGTCATAGTAAGCCGGTCTAATTTTTTAGAGCGCAGGAATCGATCGACCTTGTATTTGGATTCGGGTTTTTTGAGGAGATACGCCAGGATTCCGCGTTCAATCATATTGATCTTCCCTCGTTCATCAACCTCTAACTTTGCTGCGTGAGCAGGTTGGTTCTCCGATTGTGGTGATTGTTTTTTATACCTCCGCGGTCGTTTGGAAGGTGAAGCTGCGTCAAGAAGGACTCGTTCATCAATCTTAAGAATTCGGGCGATCTGTTGGCGGTATGCGTCTCTTTCAATTGGGTTTGAGACATCCTTCACCAACGGCAAAATTTGAGCGGCAATCGCGCTTTTAATCTTTGGATCATCCAGATCCTGCCCTTCTGTCAGAGAATTTAGCACATGATAGATAATTGGTTGGGCATTTTGGATAATCTGTTCCCAGAGTTTTGGATCCTGGATGACGATCTCATCTGGGTCAAGTTCATCGGGCAGGGTGCAAACCCGCAGGTCAGCCTGCAGGCGGGATTCGTAATGGATAAGTCCGCGGGCATCAAAAATTGGATCGCTGTTGTGATCTGATGCTTCACGGGCCACTTCAAGCCCTTTTAATGTTGCTTTTTGACCAGCCGCATCAGGATCAAGCGCAAGCGTCAGCCGCCGGGTAAATCGCTTTAGCATTCGGATCTGAATTTCCGTCAGAGCGGTTCCCATCGGAGACACCACGTTTTGGAATCCTTCTTGATGAACAACGATCACATCAAAATACCCTTCCACAATAACTGCCTGATTCTCGCTGCGGATAGCACGGCGAGCTTTGTCCAAACCGTACAAGATTGAGCTTTTATCAAACAGGATTGACTGCGGTGAGTTGATGAATTTTGGAACATCTTCCGGGTCAAGCACACGGCCTCCAAATCCGGTCACCTGGCCGGACATATCACGAATGGGGATCATGATGCGATGGCGGAAGCGGTCATAAACTTTCCCATCCTCCCTTTCGGTCAGGAGACCGGCTTCAACAATATCACTTATCGGATAATCCTTGTTCTTGAAGTAAATGAGCGCCGCATCCCAGCTCTTAGGAGCATAACCGAGCTCCCACGTCTCTTCGGTTTCCGGTTTGATACCACGCTTTTCGCGCAGGTAAGTACGCGCCAGCTTTCCGGGTTCTGAGTTGATCAACTGATGCCGGTAGAAAATAATTGCTTCTTCAAGGAGCTTGCGCAAATGGTCCTCGCGCTCATTTTTCTCTTTTTTTTGTGGGGTTAGCGGTTCTAATTGGATCCCGGCTCGGTCAGCGAGCATTTTTAATGCTTCTTTGAAATCAACCCCTTCTTTTTTCATCACATATTGAAAAATGTCACCGCCTTCGTTGCATTCGCCAAAACAGCGCCAGGAACCCGTATCAGGGAAAACAACAAACGCGGGTGTACGAGTATTAGCGTGAAAAGGACAGAAACCCGTGTAATTTTTCCCGCTTCTGCGCAGTTTAACAGATTCGGAAATGATGTCGACAATATCTAATCGGTTTCGGATCTCGTCAATTGTGTTCATTTATGTTAATGTAATAGAAAAAGTACATATGATACTGGTCAAGCTAATTGTGCCTTAAGCGTATCTTCTAGGCGGGCTAAGACGGTGTTGAGGGCTTTTTCGTCAAGTCCATCGGATTCCGCAGTGATGGTTGTGCTTTTATCAACCATACTAACCACAATATTGCAGCGTACTTCCTGACCATCTACCTCGCCATGCGCAAGAACGAGGCGAGCTATTTCGCGTGTTTTCCATCCTTTTAGACCAGACGGCGGGACAGCTAAGATAGCGCCTTCTTAAATTTCCTTATCTTATTTATCTTTAAAGTTTCTTTCTAGGGAGCACAGGAGAAATGTCAAAGTCATTTTATAGCTATATAGGTGAGGCATGGAAGAGGCCAAAAACCTCATACGTACGTGAGTTCAGGCAGTTACGATTACAGGAATGGAGGCAGGAGCCTGCGGTTATACGGTTAGAGAGACCAACGCGAGTGGATAGGGCTCGTTCGTTGGGGTATAAAGCGAAACACGGCATTATTGTCGTGCGAGCAAAAGTAAGACGAGGCGGGCGGAGGAAATCGAGGCCAAAGCACGGCAGGAAATCGAAGAATATGGGTGTGCACAAGATAACACCTGGAAAGAGCTTGCAGCGGATCGCGGAAGAGCGAACTGCGCGGAAATATCCAAATATGGAGGTTCTTAATTCTTATTGGGTGGCAGAAGACGGAAAGAGGAAATGGTACGAAATAATCCTCGTTGAACCTGCCAATCCTGAGATAAAGGCGGATAAGAATTTGAATTGGATTTGCGGTCCTTCACATAAACGAAGGGTTTACAGAGGGAAGACCTCGGCAGGAAAGAAGGGAAGGCTCTGATGCATTGAAGAGGCTGGGCTCGGTCGATTTACCACTTCACGGTGGAAAAGCACCGCATTGGCTGCTGAAGCGTATGAAGGGTTTAGCGCATGCTATGTTCGAGGTAATAGTGGACGAATATGGCGTTAATGGCGCGATAGAGAAATTGGCCGACCCGCTTTGGTTCCAATCGCTCTCCTGTGCTCTCGCTTATGACTGGCACAGTAGCGGGACGACGACCGTCGTCTGCGGCGTTTTGAAATCGGTGATTAAACCTGAGGAATTTGGTTTCGGTATTGCCGGTGGTAAAGGTAAAGCATCGAGAAAGACGTTATCTGATATCGATGCGCTCGGTGACTCATTAAGACTCACTGATGCAAAGCTGGCGGAGCTGAAATACGCAAGCAGATTATCTGCGAAAGTGGACAACGCTTGCGTACAGGATGGTTATCAGCTTTATCATCATTCGATGTTTATTACGGAGAAGGGCGAATGGGCGGTAATCCAGCAGGGAATGAACGCCAACGATCGGTATGCACGGCGATACCATTGGCTCTCGTCATCAGTGAAGCAATATGTGGAAGAGCCGCATCAGGGAATTGTCGGTCGCCAGTGCGATATGGTGCTGGATCTAACGTCGAAAGAGAGCAGAGGATGCCGTGGGACATCGGTTGACCTTGCACGAACCGATCCACGGGAATTAGAGCGGGTTTACAAAGAACTGAGCGCCAGCACTACAAAACGAATAAGGCACGATCAAAGAACACTTGCTGAATTTGATGTAATTCCTGTGGTCGAACGTAAAGGTGGACGCGACATGCCAGAACGAGAAGCGTTACTCTACCGAATGCCGCGACGAGTGAATTGGGATGCGCTTCGTGTGGCTTATGATAAACAGCCGGAGAACTATGAGCAGTTCTTGTGCGTACGGGGTGTGGGGCCAGCGACTGTGCGTGCGTTAGCGCTCGTTTCCGAATTGATCTACGGCGAGCCAGCGAGTTGGAGGGACCCAGTCAAGTACTCATTCGCGTTTGGCGGCAAAGACGGCGTGCCTTATCCCGTGGATAAATGCACCATGGATGAAACGACCGAAATCTTACGCAATGCACTGAAAGAAGCGAACGTTAAGCAAGCGGTTGCTGCTAATATGCTGAAAAAGCTGCCGCGTTCGAGTAACTAAGTTTCTGTGCCTTTTTACTGACTGAACGGAAAAGCGGACAGAACGTTTTAAGCTATAAATATTTGAGTGTCTAAGGTTGTCCTATGGAACCGATAGAATTTTCACACGCATCAGAGAGTCAGATTACACGAGCGATAGTGTCAGAATTTGCGAAAGAATTTGATGAGTATGTGGAGTCTGATGTTATTATTATAGGCGGCGGACCCGCGGGATTAATGGCCAGTAAGGAACTGGCTGCAAAGGGTGCAAACGTGGTACTCATCGAGCGGAACAACTATTTCGGCGGCGGGTTCTGGCTTGGTGGATTTATGATGAACAAACTCACGGTGCGGTCACCGGCCGAACGCATCTTTGACGAACTGGGTGTGCCGTATAAGGCGTACAGTGAGGGATTATTTGTTTCTGATGCGCCCCACGCCTGCTCGAAATTAATTGCGGCTGCGTGCGATGCAGGTGCAAAACTGGTCAACATGGTGGCTCTGGATGATGTGGTGCTGCATAACGAGAAAGTGACCGGTGTGGTGGTGAATTGGAGCCCGGTTTCTGCACTTCCACGTCAAATAGCCGCTATTGATCCTGTATCACTGGAAACAAAGGTTGTGATCGATGCAACCGGCCACGACGCCTCCGTAGTGAAGAAGCTGGAGGAACGAGGTCTGCTGAAGACCAAAGGCCAAGGTGCAATGTGGGTTGAGCAGTCGGAGGATCTTGTTGTCGCACAAACTTCAGAATTGTATCCCGGACTGATTGTTACCGGTATGGCGGTTGCTACTGCGTACGGTCTCCCACGCATGGGGCCGACGTTTGGTGCAATGCTGCTGTCGGGTAAAAAGGCAGCGGAAATTGCGCTTGAGAAGCTCACGCTATAAAAGGCGGATTAAGGCAAAACTTTCATTTTTAGGAAAGGCCTTTTGTTTCCTTATCATAATACCGATTAGAGACCTAAAAAGCAGCACTACCAGCAATCATTAAAAAGCACAAAAGAGTCTAGCTATTTTTCTTTTAGCACAGGTTTTCTTTTTCTAAAAAGAAAAAGTGTAATGAAAGCCTTAACATTGCTGTCCGGCGGCTTGGATTCGATATTGGCAACGAAACTCATCTTAGATCAAGGTATAGCGGTTGTCGCCGTGCATTTTATTCTGCCGGTGGTTGCAGAGAAGGAGGATTATGCGGAGAAGACGGCGAAGCTGTTTGCTATTCCTTTGATGCGAGTAGAGGTCAGTGACGAGTATCTTGACGTGTTACGCAACCCGAAGTACGGGTACGGCTCGGGTATGAACCCCTGTATCGATTGCCGGATTTATATGCTCCGCGAAGCCAAAAAGCTGGCGCAAGAGATCGGGGCTGAGTTTATTGTGACTGGCGATGTGCTCGGTGAGCGACCAATGAGCCAGTATCGGAAGGCCTTAGAACTTGAGGAACACGAGGCAGAGTTAGAGGGGCTGATTTTGAGACCGCTCTCGGCAAAGCTCTTGCCCGAGACGATCCCCGAGCGCGAAGGCTGGGTAGATCGAAGCAAGCTTCTGGGTATAAGCGGGAAAAGTAGAAAGCCACAGATCGCGCTTGCCGAACAATTTGGGCTGCAGGATGCGTATCCATCGCCTTCGGGTGGGTGTCTCCTCACGCACAAGGAATTTGCAGCGAAAGTAAAGGATCTGTTTGAACACGAGGCGAAGGTAACGAAGCGGGATATTGCGTTACTGCGAATAGGCAGGCATTTCCGGATTAAAGCATCTAAAATCATTGTGGGGAGAAACGAAGCGGAGAACAAGCTTCTGTTGGGGGTAAAGAATCCCAGGGATTACGCGTTTGAGGTGCAGGATATCGGCAGTCCAATAACGATTTTGGAAGGTGTTCGGAATCAGGAAGCAATTGAGCTTGCTGCGAGGTTGACTGCGCGGTATTCAGACGCTGCTAGGGAACATGAGGTAGAGGTAGAATACTGGGATGAAGCGGGGAAAAGAACTGTACTTGTTTCGTCATTGGATGAGAAAGAGGTTAATAGGCTGAGGGTATAACGGGCCACACTCTTCCATATCAACAAACCTTTTCTTAAAAAAGAAAAGCTTTACCAAAAGAAACTGGTTTTGAGTCGAACCTTTTGTATGGGTTCGTTTGGATTAAACCGTTTTCTCAAAGGTTTGACTTATCAACCTTCCTGACCATACTAAAGGACTGGAGACCTCTTATCAACGCTCATAACCAAAGAAAATTTTGATTAACTTCGGCTTTCAAGTAACTTTTTGAATTCCCCCTTTTTCTAAAAGGTTTGATGTTCAACCAAGTGTGCCTAACCACGCACTTCTTATGTCATCTAATGGGAGATTTACCAACTCGTTGTTATTAGCGCGAACCGTAATCCGTTTTTCATCCATTGTCTCACCCAGATTTCGTATACTAACGTTCTGTTTCTTCATCAATTCTTCAAAGTTACTTTTGTCTCCTTGCCAGACCTCAACCACCCATCTCGTGTTCGATTCCGAAAATAATGCAAAATCGCTTCTCAGGTCGGGATTCAGGCCTGCAATATCGATTGAAGCACCGATATTGCCTCCCAGTAGCATCTCGCATACCGCAACGGCAAGCCCGCCCTCGGAAACGTCATGGCAACTTGCGATGAAACCTTGCTTCATCGCGTCCCGCACTGCAGTCATGCTCCTGTTCAAGACGGCAGGATCCGTCCTCGGTACAAAACCCCCGTCCACGCGCTTTAACCTGAAATACTCGCTGCCACCTAACTCCGCTTTCGTCTCTCCGATCAGGTATAACGGATTCCCTGCTTCCTTCACGTCCGCCGTAACGCATTCGCGCACATCCTCGCAGAGCCCAATGCCCAGAATAGTAGGTGTCGGCGGAATCGATTCGTTGAGCACGACGGATTCATTGTAAAAACTCACGTTCCCGCTCACAAACGGCACTCCAAGCGCGGAAGCCACGTAGCCGAGACCACGACAGCACTCGTAGAAATCGCCCATTCTGTCCGTTTTCTCAGGGTTGCCAAAGTTCAAGCAGTCGGCGAGCGCATGAGGCACTGCACCGACCGCCGTCAAATTCCTACAGACTTCATCGATCGCACTTGCCGCGCCCCAAAATGGATTGAGCCTGCACAATGCTGGATTCACGTCGGACGTTATCGCAAGCCCTTTAAACGAGTCTTCTAACGGCTTGATCACCGCGGCATCGCCATGCGTCTCTTTTCCTCGGAGCCCTTGCAACGGCTTGATCACCGTAGCAGCCCGTACTTCATGGTCATATTGTCTGATAACGGATTCACGGGATGCGATATTCGAAGCGGCAAGTAACAATTTTAAAATCTCGTTGTAATCGTCAGGCTCTTGTATTCTAACGGGTTCCTCCTTCTCCTTCGTTCGCACATCTGTCGGGCGCGCGTAAACCGGACAGGAGACGAGAAAATCAGTCTCCAGCTCGAAGATCAGCTCATCATTATGAGAAATCCGTATCTGCGAGGGTTGATCCTTCTCGCCGTCCGGAGTCGTTGTTCCTAAAATAACGGCGTCGACATCCCATTTATCGAAGAGATCCAGCACCTCGTCCACGTTATCGGGCTTCACCGCGAGTAAGAATCGTTCTTGCGATTCCGAAACCCAGATCTCCCATGCGTCCAGACCCGCTTCCTTAAGCTTCACTCGCTCTAAATGGATCTCAGCACCGCAGCCACCTGAGTGGCACATCTCGCTCACCGCGCAGGATAAGCCACCCCCACCAAGGTCCTTCATGCCACTGATCAAGCGTTTCTCGTTCGCTTCGAGTATCGCATGCATAAGTGGCTCCTTCGTTATCGGATCACCGACTTGCACGGCGCTTCGGGTTTCCTCCTCACCTGTTAACTCAACGGAAGCAAAGGTGACTCCGTGTATGCCGTCTCTGCCGGTCTTCCCACCGACCAGCAAAAGGACTTCACCGGGCTGCGCCCTGCTACGGCTCAAATCGGTCTTCTTCATAATCCCGACGCAGCCGACGTTCACCACGCAATTGCCTACGTATCCTTCATCGAAATACACCATGCCCGCGCATGTCGGAATGCCAATACGATTCCCGTAGTCCCGTATCCCCGCAACGACACCGTCAAACAAGAATCGTGGATGCTTCACCTCTGCAGGTAGTTTGTCATATGCATAATCCAGCGGGCCGAAGAATAACGGGTCGATCAACGCAATCGGCTGTGCGCCCATGCAGACCACGTCCCGCACAATTCCGCCAATTCCCGTCGCGGCGCCTCCGTACGGTTCTATAGCTGAAGGATGATTATGGCTCTCAAGCGCGAGCACGTATGCATGGTCTTTGTCAAATTCAAGGACTCCCGCATCTTCTGAGATCACTAACATATTCTGCGGTGCCTGGATGCCAAACACGAACTCTTTCAGGACATTTTTCGAACTTTTGTAGCAGCAATGCTCCGACCATGCCTGCGCAATGCTCTGAAGCTCTACATCGGTGGGCTCTCGGTTCTTCGCACCGAAATAGTGCTTGAGCCTTCGCATCTCCTCTACAGTGAGCGAAAGGCCCATCACGTCACTTATACGAGTCAATTCTGCATCGTCCGCATCCGTTATCGGTATCTCAGATCGTTTCATGGCACGGTAAGCACGGCGTTAAACTCAGTATCACGGATTTTATATCCCTGTTTGCAAAAGATGAAGGTTTTTATTTAAATAAACATAAAGGAAGTTGCATACCCATGCTTGACATAGACGGCCTGTTCGAAAAAATCGATATAACGAAATATCCCGTGAAAAAGTTCATTGCACTACCGTTGATTATCTT
>CAYUEX010000052.1:8999-13031 GCA_964443855.1 uncultured Halobacteria archaeon
TCTTATTCATCTCGTTTGGTATTCTTGCGTACACGCAGATAAGCGTGTACTCGCCAGTCCGGTTAGGAATGGAATTTACCGGCGGAAAAATGGTGAATATAAGAACAGATGAGCCTGTAGAGGCGCTCACTGCAAAATTCTCGGCTTATCCAATTGAACTTGTCGTGAAGACAAATGTGGGAAATGAAAAGACGATACGATTTGGACAGATGAGCGACACACAAAAAGAAGCGTTGGAAAATATGCTTGATGAAGAATATGAAAAGGGACAATACGAATTGCCTTTGGATGTAGATCCTATATTTGGTCAGGAATCGCAAAGTCAGGCTGTGCGTGCCGTACTATTCGCTTTTTTAATGATGGCAATTGTCGTTTTCGTCGTGTTTAGAGCTGCTATTCCGCCATTGGCCGTTATCTTCGCCGCGTTCTCCAATATCGTTGTCGCCCTCGCGTGCATGAACGTCATCGGCTTGGAATTGTCGCTCGGGACGGTCGCCGCGCTGCTCATGCTCATTGGCTATTCTGTGGACTCTAATATCTTGCTGACGACGAATCTGCTGCGTAAGAAGGGTGATTTAAACGAGAAGGTGCGGAATACCATGAAAACAGGCGTGACGATGACGTTCACGACGTTCGCGGCGATATTCGCAATGTTCCTTGTCTCTTCTACCATCCATTTATTCTCCTCACATTTCGCGCCCATTCCCATATTACGGGACATATCACTCGTGCTCTTGTTCGGTCTCATGATGGACTTGGTGAACACCTGGCTTTTTAATGCCGGGGTATTACGGTGGTACATCGAGCAGAAGGAGAGTAAGAAATACGGTGGTAAACGAACAGTGAAAAGCGGTGCGAATAAAAAAAAGACCGCGAAGAAAAAGAACAAAAGCACTGTATGATTCCTTTGCGTTTAGAACTCTTTATTGCTGATTTTTGAGCAATCGGACGGATTGGGGTGGGGGGCATTCTAATAAGCCGTGGGGACTTCAGTAAACAATGTCATCCTAATTTATATACCGACAACCTTCAATGTAAGTAAGAGGTAGGTGGAGGAAAAGTATGAGCGGAATAGGAGCAGGAATAAAAACAGTGAAGGATGTTGGCTACCGGGCGATTATAAAAAATGAGGATGGGAGTCCAAAAAAAGTTTGGCGGTGCCTCATTAAAGAAGGGAATTATGGTAAGTTTATCTCGGTCGAGCAGCACTGGGTGCGAAGGATGGAAGGCGAAAAGATAGCAGAAAGCGATTGGGCGAGGAAGTCAATCAATTTCCCGTACGATAAAGATAAAGCTTTAGCAACCTGGAATTCTATAATGGAATTATTAGACGCTGCGTTAGGTGTAAGTGAGGGTGCTGACCTGGAGAAAGAAGTAGAAGAGGAATTCGGCGAGGAACTCGAAGGACTTGACGAGGATCTGTAATTCTTATTAGCATTCAAAAGTTCAGCTAAGGAAGGAATAAGCAACGAGATTTGGGCGACGTGAAAGCTGAAAACCGTCACAAATCAGTTTGTTTTCTTTGCACTGGACAGACGTTTCAGTTCATTCAAAAGAACTTACGACAGAGCGCTTCCGCGTGGTCGGTAAAGGTCACCTTGTAATCTGAGGGGAGGCAGTTTTTGTACGGGAACTGAGCAAACCGGTAATCCATCAGAACAATGATGCAGCGGTCGTACTCGCTTCGGATACCTCTGCCAGCCGCTTGGAGTACCTTGGTAACCGCAGGGTAGAGATACCCGTACAGCCGCCCCTTTTCCGCACCGTATTTGCCGGTGTAATAGCCCTCGATCGTTTTTACCTCCAGTGTTGGCGGACTTAACGGCACGCCAACGACGATAATCGCCTTGAGCGTATTGGATTCGTAATCCATGCCCTCGGAGAACGAGCCACCCTGCACGGCAAGCAATATCCCGTCAGGAGCATCTCGTAACAACTCGTATAGTCTGTTTTTCTCCTCTTTATTCATCTCTCGCCGCTCTATCATCGCGCGTCTGCGTACGTCATCAGGTAAATACGTGGAGATATTGTTAAGCAGCGCGTAAGAGGGGAAGAAGACTGCCGTGCCGCCTCTTACGTAGCGGGCCACGTCACTAATCTTATCGGCTACTTTCCGGTACATCGCTTCGCCCCGTTCCGTATATTTCGTGGTCAGTTCTTTGGTAACGACAATCAGGCGGTTCTCCTCGGGGAACGGCGACGTGTACTCATGCATCGCTATCTCTTTGCCTTTAATGCGAGCAGACGTAGCGCCGAGCACATCAGCGTACATCTCGGTGGGGCAGAGCGTGCCGCTCATCAGTATGGTCGAATGCACCTGAGCAAAGATCGGCGTGCTGATGACCGAAGGGTCGAGCAGTTTGAAGTACAGCATCGGATTATCTTGCGGTGCGAGCGAAAATATCCGTACACAGCGCTTAAGTGTTCGCCAGCCATCTAAGAACTCCGCCACATCGAGGATATTCCGTTGCGCTACCTCGCGCTCTTTGCTGTACTTCGGCATTTTGGTTGATCGGGTCGAGCCGGAGCGGTTCTTTTTCAGGCTTTTGAGGATTTTTTGCTCTTCTGCAGAAAACGCAGCGTTTGCGCTTTCAAAAGTTTCAGTCTCGCCGTCACCCTCAAGATCTTCGGCAATGCGTTGCAACGTGTTGACAAAATCATCGTAACTCAGTGCTTCTATTCTTCGCCGCAGAACCTTCTCCATCTCTTCGAGCAGGGAATTCCGCGTAACCGGGATCTCCGCCCCTTTGAGGTCTCTCGCTTTCATCGCCAGTTTTGCGAAGATCTTTTCCAATTCCATGAGATTGCCGTACATCTCGCGGTCGATATACTTGATCTCCCGCGCGGCAGTGGTGAGCGTACTCAAGCGCAAGGTATTGCTGAGATTGTTACGGATACGGTCCGGTAGGTTATGCGCTTCGTCCACAATGACGACAAGGTCGTCAAAACCCGCTTCGAGCTTCTCGAGCATCCGTTCCGCAATGTCAGGATCGAAAAGATAATTGTAATCGCACACGACCACATCAGCACGCTCCGCCACTTCCAACGCCGCTTTATACGGGCACACGCCTCTCCCCGTGCACCAATCGCATAACTCTTCCACGTGCATGATCTCCTCTTTGATTCGCCGCAGCGCGTCGTCGTCGTTCCGCATGAAATACCGGCATCGTTTGTTCTTCTGCTCGGACCTGCAGAACTCGTTGAAGAGCGAATAATACTCACGATAGATCGAGGTCGCACGGGGGCACATGGACTGCTTCGAGGTTATGTCAACCACGACGAAATTGAGGTTCGCCTGCTTTTGTATCAATCGGAGCGTCTCAATCGCGATTTTGTGCTGGCTGCGTTTGGACGTAAGGAACAAGACCGTCTTTTCGTTCGCCAGTGCGTACTGCAATGCGGGCACGAGCGCAGCAACGGTCTTCCCTATGCCAGTCGGCGCATGCGCAAACAGTATTTTTTCGGACTCTACCGCGTCACGGACATCATCCATAAACTCACGCTGGCCTGCTCGTATCGATGCAAACGGGAAATATGCGTCGTTTGGTTTCGTCATTGGTTCTGATAGTTTACGGCTTCAAACACTTTTCGGTCTTATTACGTTACGCTACGCTACACATCACCTCACCAAAGGTGATGGTAAACAACGTGAGTGTAATCCCTTACTGTTAGGTAGTGCTCGGTTGTTTTAAATTCATGAAGCGAGCAGGTAAAGAGTAAGAGATAAATACACCATGCGGTGGACCGTTTATGGAAGGGGGTACGGCCTGTGGAGATGCATCTGAAGAATTAGTAGCGAATGAGTCGAGATTTATGGATCAGCATATTCCTCAGGTGTAAGGACTGAGATGTCATAATTTCTACGCATTTCTTCAGGCTCAAAGTGCCGTAAATTTTTGGTGACTATACCGACGGTTATTCCTCTTCTTTTCCCTTTTACCGCTATGGCAGCTTCGGCGACATGTCGATCGTGTTCGGGCACAGAAACTTTGAGATTAATGTCCTTGGGCTTATACGAGCACCTTTTTACCT
>CAYUEX010000053.1:0-12827 GCA_964443855.1 uncultured Halobacteria archaeon
TTGAGCAGCGCCTCTTAAGCTACCCGCTTAAAAACGGAAGTTTATCAAAAACCTCTGTAGAATGCCACAGAGAACGAGCGCGGGGTTGTGCAGCGCCCCGCGCCGAGTTGCGTGTGTGCATGCTTCTCTTCTGAGGCGGGTAAAGGCGGAGGTAAAATAATGGCTTACCCGATATGCAATAATTTACCATTCGTTATAAAAAGGTTTTCGGTTTTTCAGGTGGCTTCGCAATAAAACCTTTATAAATAAAGAATCAACCATTATGTAATTGGGTATAGCGGCCATAGCGGCGGGGAAACTCCCGGACCCATTCCGAACCCGGCAGATAAGCCCGCCCGCGTTCCTTACTGTACTGAGTTGCGAGAGCACTTGGGAACTCTGGATCGCTGCTATGCCCATTACTATTTAATGTGGGTACCCACTTGAGACGGTTAGAAGGGCGAACGTGAACTTTTTCGGAGCCCTGTAAAGCTAGAGTTCCGCTAAACCATCTAGTACTGGGGGTGAGACGTTTATCTTTAAAACCTTTCGGCACTACCTTTCTAGTACAATACAATGCACTGGTCGGAAGCAATCGCACAGGACATCGTAGCGAAGAGGAAAGAGAAAAAGCATGTCATTGCCACGGGCATTACGCCGTCGGGCGATATTCACGTGGGTAACCTGCGGGAGATAATAACAGGAGACGCCGTGTACGCTGCGCTCAGAAGTATGGATGTGGACGCACGACTCATTTACATCGCGGACACGTTTGACCCGCTCAGGCGACGCTATCCGTTTCTCCCTCCAGAATACGAAGCGCATGTAGGCAAGCCGATATCAGAGATACCGGACCCTGAAGGATGCCATACCTCCTACGCCGACCACTTTGTGCAGCCGTTCCTCAGTTCTCTGGTCGATTTGGGCATAAAAATCGAGGTTTTACGAGCGGATGAGTTGTACAACTCAGGTCTGTACGTGGACACGATAAAGGAGGCCTTAGTGAAGAAGGACGAATTGTCGCGGATCATCGAGGAGGTCTCCGGTAGGAAGCTTCCAGAAAACTGGTCCCCGTTCAACCCCTTTTGTGACGTGTGTGGCAGAATCACCGCTGCAGTGGTAAAAGGCTACGACCTCGATAAGGAGGAAGCGTATTACGAATGTGAATGCGGAAACAAGGGTGTGGCTTCGTTTACCGGTGGCGGTAAATTAGCGTGGCGCGTGGATTGGGCGGCGAGATGGAAGATCCTTGGTGTTACCATCGAGCCGTTTGGCAAGGATCATGCCTCTCCAGGCGGCTCTTTTGACACGGGCACGCGCCTATCTAAAGAGATATTCAATTACCCCGCGCCGTATCCGATCCCCTTTGAGCATATCCTCTTAAAGCTGCAACAGGAAGGAACAAAGGCGAAAGTTACCGCTATGTCCTCATCTCGAGGCACAAATATCCCCGTGCATAAAATTGTAGAGGCCGTGCCACCGGTAATTCTAAAACACGTCATTGTACGCACGCGACCTGAAAAGCATATTGCATTTAACCCCTCGTTACCCTTGCTCAACCTGGTAGACGAGTACGAACGAGAGATCGGAAGTATAGGGAGCGGTATTGCGGCAGAAATTACGTTCAGACATCTCATTACCCTTGTGCAAATAGCTCGCGGCGATCCCTCGGAACTCATCGCGGTTATTAAACGAAGCGGTTACGAGCTTCATGAAGATAACGCCGAGGAGCTAAAGGAGATAAGAAAGAAAGCGCGGTATGCAGAGAATTGGCTGCGCACCTATGCACCGGAGAACGTGAAGTTCGAAGTGCAAGCAGCAATACCGACAGAAGAACTGAAAGCCTTGTCTGAACCGCAGCAAGAAGCGTTGAAGCTCCTGGCGCAGGAATTACAGGCGGGCGCGAATCTGAGTGCCGCGGACTGGCATGATAAGATCTACGAGATTGCCTCCAATGCTAACACGGAGCCAAAGGAGGTATTCAAAGCGATTTATATCGCACTGTTGGGAAAACCGTCAGGGCCACGTGCGGGCTGGCTGCTGGCATCTTTGAAACCGGAATTCTTAATGGATCGGTTTGAAGCGGTAGATCAATCCTAAGGGTGCTCTTAATGACCCATGCGGTCAGCGGTGCCGAATTCACTCAGTAGCAAACGCAGTCGTCAATGCTTCTACCCAGTATTGTACGAATCCCCAGATAAATTTACCTATTTCCCACGGAGAGATATCTTCTGGAATTATTTCAGGTTGCCAAAGAATAGGTAGCAGGAAGAACAGGGCAATGATAACCAGTATTATTATCGACACGATCTTCACTTTTCTTTCTCACCTCCTTTTCCTTCTTCCTCACAGTTAAACGGGATTTTCCCCTCTCTCTCACTATTTGTTCTTATGTTTACTAAAAGCTATCTACAGCACCCGCGAATTTAACGGTAGGTATTATTTGCCTCGCCATTGGCCGTTTTAACGCATAAAAGTGGGAATATAATGTCGCTGAGACAGCAGGGGAGCCATACCGAAAGGAACAAAAACAGTCCGATAAGAGCGAGGGAAACTCCGCTCGTCATCGTACCTATGGCCATGACTATGTGGAATGTTGACGCCCAGGTGCTTAATAACACGTGTCCGGCATGAGGAAACTTGGTTGTTGGTCTCCAATACGCGATAGCAATGCCCAGAAAGGCAAGCGGATTCACCAGCCACCACTTCTCGATAAAACCGATGTGAAGCCCTGGATTGGGTAGCTGTAGTAATAGTTCACCGGCATAGGGTACGAGGGAATCGCTGATCGTCGCTATGCCAACAGAGCCGATATAACCAATGAGCAGGACTGACACGCCTTTGCCGTTATGTAACCGGTACATACCAGCAGTGACGAGTGCGCTCAAGACGACATGTATCGGGTGCAAGGTGTAAAAAATCTGTTCAGCAGCAGTTTGAGGGACGCGAACTGCCCAAAACACAATGATAATTCCTGTAATGGCGCCAAAAGCTGTGAACGGAGCATGCCGTAGCAACTCTCCGGTAATCAATTTCGGTGTTTCTTCTGCACCTGTCCCGCACGCATCACCGCCACATCCCATCGTTCACCACTATTACGCTTCTACACTACTAGGTACCGTTATTAACATTTAAATATTTTATTATTAAATTTTACGGGATTATTTATATATGTCTTATTAACTTACTGTGGAGAGCGTGGCGAAAATGACCATTATCAGCGTTTCATTGAACGACGGGCTTTTAGAGGAGATCGACCGACTCCAGAAAGAACTCTGTTTTTCCGGGCGGTCAGACGTGATGCGAACCGGCGCGCGCATGCTCATTGCGGACTGTAAAGAGAAGGAGCAATTGGCAGGCAAATTGAACTGCGTGCTTTTGCTCATTCACGCGCAGCGCGTCGAGGATGCGGTAACAGAAATCAAGCACGACTTTGATGATATCATCAGCACGCAGATCCATAACCATTTACGTGAGGATAAATGCCTCGAAGTGTTCGTTTTGGAGGGTGATGCCGCGCGTATAAAGGAGTTGGTGAGATTGTTCCAGGCGACCGGGAAAATGGATTACGTGAAGTTGATCGTGGCGTGAAACCATGGTGAACGTTGAACAGCCGTACCGTCAAATCGTTATAGAACATGTTTTACCCTAAACGGTTATCGGAGTTCCCCGGTGAGTTAGACAGTTTATAATCGACTTGGGCGGTTGTTCCTCGGAGTGCACTATCACCAATGTGATGGATCCAAAGTCACGATATTTTCACCGTGTTCTTCGCCTCAGTAGTTAGAGTTAGAATTAGAGAGGAAAAAAAGAAAAAGGGTAAAAAAACCCTTTTAAATTTTCACTCTTTCTTGTGCTTGCGGCGGTTGAAGAAGAACAGCAGTCCGAGTATTGCACCGACGGGTATCGCTATTGTCGAGAACTCCGGGATAATATTGGATATCTCATAGCGACCATTCGTAACTGAGCTTAGAATATCTACCCCAGGATACAAAGTTGATGCCACATTACAATCTCCAGTTCCACTAGGAGTAAAATCAAAATTAACATTGGCTGTTCCTCCCTCTAAAGCTTTAAATCGGATTGTGCCAAGAGTACCAGAGCCAGTATATCCAGGCAGCCACGATAGCTGAGAGAAACGGATTTTACCATTTATTGGATCTACTACTTTGCCCAAGGACATATCGAATAAAGTACCATATGTGATCTGAACCCCTGCTGTTCCTGGATCTTCGTCCTGCACTTCCAAAAGATTTGGAGGGTAGTTTAAAATAACATCTACTCCTACTACATCTATTCCTTCGGTATCAAGTAGAATATCAACGGCAAAGATATCACCTGCTTCATAAGAACCAGTAGATGGTGAAAGCTCTAAGGTTGCACCTGTAGCTGTTCCAACTGCTATTGTGGCAAGCAAAAAAGAAATCAAAAGCCATTTCTTTATCATTCTATATCACCTCCTTCTTCTTTGGGTACTTCTATCGCGCCCCTCCTCGGCGCTTTCACCCGAAGGGATTGTGCCCTAAAATAAATGCGGGTGAATATCGATATATGTAAACTAATATTTAAAATGACAAGATTTTATGCAGACTAATACAAAATGCACTCAATTTTTTTGTCATATAACAATTTTTGGTGGAGCAATATTAAAAAGTTCTGTTTCAGATTTGCTTCGGTTCCTCTGATAGCTGGAAGCAACGTGATTATCATATGTTCCATTTATGTCTTAATCCTCGCATCAATCCCAATAATATACGCGTAGGGCGCATACGCTTTCACCCTTCGTGCGTCTAGAATTTTAACTGAATAGTGAGGGAACTCGTCGCTCAATTCTTGCACGGTGGTCAGCAGTCTCTCTTTCGCCTGTTTGATTGCTCGGTCTACTGCTTCGCTTTTCTCCTTTTCCGTGTCAGAATAGGCCGATTCAAGATCGTAGAAATGTATGATCCCTCCTTCCGGCTTGAGCATGCTTAACGCCTCGCGGAGGAACAAATACGCGCTCTTCGGCAGGTTCATAATGATCCGGTCTGCGGTATTTTGGAACCGGTCATGAATATCTTTAATGTCACCTACAACAGCGTCGACATTTTCTACGTGATTCAGTTCCATATTTTCCTTGAGATACCGTATCGCGTCGGGATTGATGTCAATTGCCGTAACGTGACAGTTCGGTGCTCGTTTGGCGATTTGTATGGTGAACGGGCCGACACCGGCGAACATATCGATGACCTCCTCTGCTTTTCCGCTTTGAACCACCTGTGACGCGACTCTATTGCGCTCGCCTCCCAACCGTGGATTAAAATACACCTTTTCGAGGTCGAGTTTAAATCGACATCCGTGTTCGGTGTGCAGTGTTTCTGTTCGCTTTTCGCCCGTGATCACGTCCACCTGTCGAGTTCGATACACGCCCTCCACCGCAGAGACACGTTTCGCGGCGACCTTAATGTTTCGGTGCAGGTCCATGAGCGTGTCGGCGACTTCACCTTCTTTTGAGGGATCTACCGACTCAGTGAGCACGGCAATGTCGCCAACGACCTCGAACGAAGGTTTGAATCCAAGAATATCTTCTACGCTCCGCTTCGATTCAAAAATCACAAATTCACGAGTTGTGACCACGACAGCACCTAGCTCTCGCTTTTCTGCTTCCGTTAACCCCCGAATAAGCGGTACATAAATAAAATTGGTATCGGTGGTTATCTTAGCGTCGGGTCTCAGCAGTTTGCGTTCTTTTAACGCGTGTCTAAGTTCTTCGCCTCTTCTTCTCTCTACTCGCACACACGGTAACTGCTTTGTCTCAGTTTTACCCATCCCTTTCCGTATGTTACTTTAAGCGCTCCGTTGTATTAACGTACAATGCTCAGTGATGCTACACGAAGTTCGAATGACGAACTGACAGAGGATGAGAAGGGTTTGGTAGACCGTGCAGCGATTTTGAAGCGGTGGAACGTGCGCAATAAGCACCTGCTTGATCTTGGTGTTGGACCACTTGCGATAATTGCCGCTCGCGATTTCAATTGCCGTGTCACGACTATCGACACGTCAGACGGGGCTTTGCTGGAGGCAAAGAGGGAGGCAGAACGCGAAGGTCTCGCTGGGGAAATTACCGTCGAGCGCGAAGATGCCACTGCACTCACCTATCAGGACAACAGTTTTGAGGTGGTCGTCAGTTATGGCGTTTTGCATCACATCAAACCTGTGAGTCGGAAACAGTTCATTCTTGAAGCATACCGAGTCGCAAAAGAAATGGTTATTGTGGCTGAACTGAACGCAGACGGCTTCAGAGAGATCCATGAGTTCGACGCGTTCACGGCGGTTGACCTCACGTGGTTAGAGCGCGAATTAAACGCCTTGGGGGACGTTGAACGATATCAGGGGCGGTTAATGAACGTGTACGCACTTTCTTTCTACAAAAAGAACCGGTACTAAAACCCATCTTCTAAAGAAAAAGGCTTTACCGAAAAAGGCTACGCATGAAATTTTATAAATTTTGATTAAGGTCTCATGGTAGGGTAGGTTGGTAAGGGTGGCTTAGCCTCTTACTTATACAGAAAGGTTGAACGGCAGTCCTTTCCTGGCCCCATATTCACGAATGCAGAACGAAGCGACCTTGTTGCCGATTTTACCACTTTCCTCGATGGTCTTCTCATGGAGCAGTCCATACAGGAATCCCGCGGCAAATGAATCTCCTGCTCCTGTTGTGTCCACTACGTCCGTCGGATAGGCTGCAATCTCATGCGCTGCACCCGAGCTATCAGTAACATAACAGCCTTGCGCACCCAGCGTGACACAGACAATCTGTGCCCCTCGGCGTAAAAGAATGTCTGCACCTTTTTCATAATCTTCCTCTTTTACCAGGGCTTTTAACTCGTCAAGGCTGAGAAAAACCACGGCACTGCGCTCGACCACGGGGATCAAATCATCGAGCTCGTAGTGGAAGCAGAGCATGCCTGGGCTAAAACTGAGCTGGGTCTGCACCTGCTTCACCAGTTCGCATTGCATGTCCAACTGCTCCTTCCTGACAAACGAGCTCGTATGCAGAAAGCGCGTATCGTTCACAAACGCCGTATCGATGTCCTCCATGGAGAGCTGGTCATTTACACCGGGGTAGATATATAGCGCTCGTTCACCGTGCGCATCCACGAAGCCTAGTGCAGCACCCGTGTATCCCTCTTTTTTTTGTATCCGCGTTGCCACACCTTCCGTCCGAAAATCGTTCAGAATCAGGTCGCTTTCTTCGTCAGTGCCTACTATGCCCACGAATCCAACTGTAGCGCCTAACCGAGCTAACGCGACGATCGTATTTGCTGCAGAGCCCCCTGGCGCTTTCTTCACCTCTAAAATGCCGACCTCTTCGCCACCGCGTGCTATTCGCTCCACGGCATATAACACATCGTAATTCAAGGCGCCTAAGCCAACCACATCCTTTTTAACCATTTTTCGTACGTCTTGCTTTCTGCAGAAGAAGGAGCAGAAATTTGGATACTTTATTAAACGGGTTAATCTGTACGGCTAAAAAGTATTATCTCGTCTACGCCCTTTTACTAACCGGGTGCCATGCAGCGAGAATACGGAAAACATGGATTCTACAGTTTCTCAGCCGGTCGTAACAGGGAACTCAGGTGCGTGAGACCTGGCGAATCAGGAATAACCATGGTAGGTAGGATATTAGAAGTATCACAAGGGGCGCTACAAGCGAACGAAGCCGATACAAAAAACATTGTTCAAGGAATCATTGCAGATGAAACCACGAAATTACCGTTCGTTTCAGGGAAAGACTATGAAGCATTTGTAAAGAATGCCGTGGTGCACATAGATAACGCGTCCGTGAAGCGTCTGAACGGTTTACCGACATTGTATATTGGTAACGGCACGAACGTAGATGTCATCGAGGGAGATGGTGGCTTTCCGAGTTCTGCAGCGTTGCAAAAGCCTAAAAAGCGGACTATCGGTGATGTAGTTGGATGCGAAGGGGCATTCGATGTCATCGTAGAAGGCAATATCGTGTCGATCACCGCGGAACAGGATACAAGGGCGATGGTCTTAGATGATGGCACCGGTGCCGTATTTTTGGTGTTGCGGGACAAAGAGAAGGAGGCGCATATTTCGTTCGGCATGGCGGTTAAGGCACGTGGGAATGTTGTGGCGGCGGAAAAGGGCTATGCGGTGATAGCGGAGGATGTGCGAATAAGCAGTGAAGCGTTTGTAATAACCGAGATGAAGAAATTCTTGTGCAAATATACGTGATTTTAGAAGTTTTTTATTGAATAAAAAGTAGGAAGGGAACTAGAGGGGAGGGGAGCGGAATGAGAGATGTAGCTATAATAGGCATTGGGCATACGAAGTTTGGACGGGCTGAGAAGACCTCACTTGAGTTGTTCGCGGAGGCTGCGTTACAAGCCGTTGACGATGCCGGTGTGGAATTGAAGGACATAGAAGCGTTGTTCCAGGGTGCTGCGCTTTCGGGATTTGAGGAGGGGCAGGTAATGCCAGCAGCGTTTTCAACTGCGGAACTCAACCTGGGACCGATACCATCGACGCGATTTGAGGGAGCCTGTGCATCAGCAACAGTTGCGATACGCGATGCTGCAATGTGGGTTGGCGCAGGTGAGTACGATATGGTGCTCGCAGGCGGCGTGGAAAAAGCCTTGATGATGGGGACGTTATTTGCCACACGAACGTTTGCGATGGCGTGCCACGCGCCGACTGAAGGGCCCGCGGGACTCACGTTTCCTGGCGTATTCGCAATGGCGGCGCGAAGCTATGCACGAACGTACGGCATACCACTTGAAACACTCAGAGAGAAGATGGCATATGTTTCGATGAAGAATCATAAGCACGGTGCTTTGAATCCCTTAGCGCAATTTTATCAGAAGATGGGCAATTTGAAGGTTGAAGATGTCGTTAATTCACGCATGGTCGCCGATCCGTTAACGCTGATGGACTGCTGTCCGTTTTCTGATGGTGCTTCAGCTCTGGTGCTCTGTCCGGCGGAGGACGCACGAAAGTATACGGATGATCCCGTTTACATTTTAGGGACGGGTCAGGGCTCAGGCTGTCCGTTATCGAAAATGGATGATATAACCAAGCCCGCTTCGAGGATAAACTCAGCAAAGATGGCTTTTAAACGGGCCGGGCTCAGCCCAAAGGATATTGACATGGTCGAAATACATGATTGCTTTACGATTGCGGAACTGATCGCACTGGAGTCCATGGGCTTCTTTGACTGGGGCGAGGCAGCAGCGGCAACGGCCGAGGGTCAGACGGATTTAGGCGGGAAACTACCGGTAAATATGTCCGGCGGGCTAATCGGCAAAGGTCATCCTATCGGTGCAACCGGTGCATCACAGGTTTACTGGGTCGTGAAGCAGATGCGTGGTGAATCGCCGAAAGGCAACCAGATTGATCCCGTTCCGGAGTACGGGATGACCGATACACTCGGCGGCGACTTCGGAACGCTGTGTCATCTCATTATTGGCAGAACAAAGAGAGGGAAATAATGGTGGAGGAACGTTAAAAATGGCTGGAAAGGCGCAAGAGGATATTGAAAAAGAATTTGCTACGGAATACCTGGTTTTAACCTATGCGGATTATGAAGCCGGCGTGAAGGAAGGGAAATTGTTAGGACTGCGTTGTGCGCGCTGTAACAAGATAACGTGCCATCCGATACCCGTGTGTCAGTGGTGCGGCAGCAGGAAGGTCGAACGAACGGAACTAAGTGGCGAAGGTGAGCTGGAGACGTTTACGGTTATTCGTGTACCCTCAGAGGGGTTTGAGGACGATGCTCCGTTTATCCCCTGTTTGGTGAAGACGAAAGAGGGCCCGTGCGTTATCGGACGACTCGATTACGATCCTGAGCGAGCCACGCAAGACCTTCTGGGCAAGAAAGTGAAACTGAGCGGCGCTTACACGTACAAAGGCGATAAATACTCCGGTGGGCCACGTACCTGCCCGTTATTTAGCGTTATGGGCTGAAGGATCGATTGATTGATTGAAAGAAAGAACGAAAAGAAGAAAGAACCATGACCAATAAGAAAGTGTGTGTTGTGGGAATTGGTGTAATGGGTAACGGCTTAGCGCAGGTCTGTGTGCAAGCGGGTTACGATACCGCAGTGGTCAGTCGAAGCGAAGACTCGCTGGAACGCGGGCTGAAACATATAGAGCGCGGCCTTTCGGTCTTCGTGAAGCGCGGCCGGATACAACAAGCGGATGCGGACGGCATGATGGATGTGCTTCGGGGAAACGCGACAACGAGCCTAGAAGAAGGTGCAACGGGTGCGGATTTCGTGATAGAGGCAGTTTATGAGGATTTAGAGCTGAAGAAAGGGATATTCAAGGAGTTGGATCGGATCTGTCCTGAGCATACGATTCTCGCAAGCAACACCTCGACGTTCCCTATTATTGCGTTAGCAACGGCAACAACGAGACCGGATAAGGTAATTGGCACCCATTTCATGAACCCGCCCCCGCTCGTGCACGGTGTGGAGATCATCAAATCGTTGATGACCTCTGAAGGTACGGTACAGCGAACGGACGAGTTCGTCCAGTCATTGGGTAAGGAGCCGATCATGGTCAAGGACTCGCCGGGGTTCGTGGTGAGCCGCATGATCTGTTTGGTGATGAACGAAGCGGTGCGGATGGATGAGGAGGGGGTTGCGTCGGTCGAGGATATCGATAAAATCGCTCAGTTGTGCTTTAAATGGCCGATGGGGCCGTTTCAGCTCCTTGACTTGATTGGGATCGACATTGTGGCTGCGGTGCTCAATGCGATGTACGCGGAGACCGGGAATGAGCGATTCAAACCAGCGCTTCTGATGGTGCAGTTGGTGCGTGCGGGTTGGACCGGCCGTAAAGCAGGAAAAGGGTTCTACGATTATTCGTAGCTGATCCGAACGAAGGTCATACTGCAATGGCTGAAGCACTGAAGTACGTCGCGTACGAGAAGCAGGAGCAGGTTGCCACGATCGTACTGAACCGGCCGGAATCGTTGAACGCGTTGAATACCGCGTTATTAACCGAGTTGCGTACGGCATTGGAATATGCTGAAGCGGATACGGCAGTGCGTGTGCTTGTTATAACCGGCGCGGGCGATAAAGCGTTCTGCGCCGGTGTGGACGTTGCGGAGATAGTAGAAAAGAGCCCGGAAGAAGCACGTGCATTTTCGCAGTGGGTTCAAGCGATATTCACCATAATCGAAGAGCTGAAGAAGCCCGTAATCGCAAAGATCAACGGATTCTGCTTGGGCGGCGGTTTGGAACTCGCAATGGCGTGTGATTTCAGAATAGCTTCTGATACGTCCCGTTTTGGTCTGCCGGAAGTAAATCTGGCGATTATCCCCGGTGGCGGCGGTACGCAGCGAATACCGAGACTGATCGGGAAGACGAAAGCGCTGGAGCTTTTGATGACGGGATCTCCAATAGATGCCGCCGAGGCGTTTCGGCTAACGCTCGTAAACGAAATCGTGCCCGCGGATAACCTTGAAAAAAAGGTTGACGAGTTCGTCCAAAAACTGCTCGAGAAAAGTCCTGTTACGCTGGGGATCCTCAAGGCCGCCGCGAATAAAGGGTTGGAGATGAATCTGGAGCAGGCACTAAGATACGAAGCGGAATGCTTCGAAGTCGCGGTAAAGACGGCGGATGCACAGGAAGGGTTAACAGCATTTGTTGAGAAGCGAAAGCCGGAGTTTAAAGGGGAGTGAACGGGGACTCGATTGGGCGTGATTTAAGTTTGTGCAACATCTCAATCAAATTAGGAAATTTTGAGAATGCGTACGTTGCTAGACTCGGCCTGCAGGGGGAAGTTCGCCACTTAAAGTAGATCGCTTAATTCATCCTTACCAATTCCTGCTTGTTTCAAAATTTCAAGCAACGTACCCTTGGGCAAATCTTTTTTGTGAAGAGGGACAATGACCCTTCGCTTTGTTTCAGGATGGTAATACACATGATGGCTCCCTTTGGTCCGGTCCAGTACAAAACCTTTCTTTTCAAGTATCGCGATAATTTTGCGAGGTGTAAGGGCTGGAAGTTTACGCATGAGCGCCTACCATCAGGGTATATTCCAGCGTGCTTTCCTCCGTTGGTATCTCCTCACCGTGCTCTTGTAAGCTCTCTATGTATACTTCAATAGCTTCTTTTGCTCGCTCTACAGCTTCTTCTATTGTCTCCCCGTAGGTGACACAGCCGGGAAGAGTAGGGACAATTACCGTATATCCTCCCTCAGGTTCCTTTCTGAGCAGGATTCGATAGCTTAATAGTCTCATATGTTCTCCTTTTACTGTTCGTTGCTAATAAATTTTTCGCCATGTTTCAAGAAAGTTTTTGCACAGTTAAGGCTGCCGTGAATAAAGGGTTGGAGATGGATCTGGAGCATGCGCTCGAATATGAAGCGGAATGCTTCGAGGCAGCAGTGAAAACGGAGGATGCGCGTGAGGGGCTACAAGCATTCCTTGAGAAAAGGAAGCTGGAGTTTAAGGGACAAATGAACGTTAATGAAATTATTGGTGATTTGAAAGAATCTTGAGACCACGTGCAAAAAATTATTTCCACATCCAAATAACGTTAATCAGTCAAAATCCGCAAGTGTATATTTGTAAGGAATGTATCGGCTGCGATTGAGATCTCAGACAAGGATATGGAAAACGAAGAGCATTTTGCAGCTCACTCCATTTTCTTGATAAGTTCCCTCTTTTCATCGAATAATTCTAGGATAGCTTTACGATTTTTCAGTAACCTATCTAGGGATCTCAAGATACATATGACTAGGCTAAAGACAAAAAACATAGCGGAGGCATTCAAAAAAGTATTAGTTATGTCCGTAGTGGAATAAACGACCCAAACAGCTATAAAAAATCC
>CAYUEX010000054.1:0-12797 GCA_964443855.1 uncultured Halobacteria archaeon
AGCAGTACGAAGGCCCCAAGCTCTTCATTGCGCTTTCACCATGCCCGCCCGGCTGGGCAACTGACCCTTCGTACTCGGTAAAGCTCGCGAAATTGGCGGTTGATACGGGTGTATGGGCATTAAAAGAGGCGGTCTACGGGGAGATAACACATACGGTTGTTCCCAAGAGTTTGAAGCCGGTGGAAGATTACTTGAAGGAACAGGGACGATTCGCGCATCTTTTCAAACCGGTACGACAGGAAGAGACGTTAAAGAAGATACAGGAGATGGTAAATGCCTACTGGAAGGGACATCAGCTTCTTCTTTAGCCCCAAATCAATTGCCATTGTCGGGGCATCACCCCGACAGGGCAAACCGTCTCATGTCATCGTGGAAAGCCTCAAGCGAATTGGTTACCCGGGAGTTACCTACCTGGTAAATCCCAACTACGAATATATCGACGGTTCCCGGTGCTACCGTTCACTCAGCGAGATACAAGACAATATCGATGTGGCAATCTTTGTGCTGCCTGCACCAACGGTCATAGAGATCCTGGAGCGCACGAACAATGTCAAGGGTGCCATTATCGTGAGTGCGGGTTTTAAGGAGACGGGCTCTGCGGGAACGAAGTTGGAGGAAGCGCTCAAAGGAATTGGTGAGCGGAAAGGGATACGGATCATCGGTCCAAACTGTATGGGCATCTATGATGCGGTGTCCCGAATCGATACGTACTTTACACCGGAGGAGCGGGTGAGGAGACCGAACAGGGGCGGGCTTTCCATACTCACGCAGAGTGGTTCGTTTGCTGAACTAATCATGGATGAGATGGCATCAGAAGGTATTGGCGTTGCACGGATAGTGAGTTATGGGAACCGGGTTGACGTTGGGGAGACCGATTGTCTCAATTTCTTGATGGATGACGAGGCAACCAAGGTTGTTCTCATATACATGGAATCGGTAGATGATGGACGGCGGTTCGTCGAGGTTGCATCCCGTTGCACTGAGAAAAAGCCTGTTGTGGTCGTGAAGGTGGGTAAAAGAGAGGCGGGAATTTATGCTGCGCGATCCCATACAGGAGCGATATCCGGGCGGTATGAGCTCTATCGGGCTGCATTTAAAAAGGCGGGGATCATTGAGGTGGACGGCTACGAAGGATTGAAAGATGCCTGCAAGGTTTTGAATACCTATGATCTGATCGAGGGAAACCGGATTTTGATTGTGACGGACGGCGGTGGCGTCGGAGTGAGCATGGCAGATGCCTGTGAAGATCTGGGACTCGAGGTGCGCGAACTTAGCGAAGAGATGAGAAAACGGCTGAGTGCACAACTGCCCGGGTTCTTCGCGACGGGTAATCCCATAGACCTGACCGGCAGTGTGACTGATGACGATTACGTTACCGCCCTCGAAGAGGGGTTGCGGGATGCATTTGATGTCGTCATTGTTACTATTCTGTGGGGACCACCGAAACTCACCGAAAAGCTTGCCGATAAACTCAAAGCGGTCCGGGATAGCCACCAGAAACCGATACTCATCTGCAGCCCCAGTAGTGGGTTTACACGGAGTATGGCCAAGCGTTTCGAGGACAATGGCATGCCCGTGTTTTTCACCCCTGAAAGTGCTGCGAGAGCGGCAGCCGTGCTGGCTGGCGGTAAGAAAGGGTCCAGAAAGTAAACATCCGCAGCGTGCAAGGTAAACCCTCAAACGTGATGTGAAGATGAAGAAAGAAGAAGCAAAAACGCTCGTACAGCATGCTTTAGCCACTGGACGGCACGTGCTCCTTGAACCGGAGGCAAAAGCCCTGGTAGCGGCATGGGGCATCCAGGTGCCCAATTCAGTCTTAATCGATGGAGGAGAGGATGCTGTAGTTGCGTCCACTGCACTTACGCCCCCGCTTGTGCTCAAAGTGGTCTCACAAGACATCATTCATAAACGAGACGTCGGTGGCGTGATAACAAATCTAAAAGAGGGCGAAGAAGTACGCAAAGCTTTGAGGGAGATGAAGAAGACTCTTACAGAAAATGTCCCAACGGCACGGCTCGAGGGATTTCTTTTGGAGGAGATGATCCCGACGGGGATCGAGCTGATACTAGGGGGCTTGCGGGACCCGCAATTTGGTCCTGCGGTTATGTTCGGCACAGGAGGCTTTGCGGTGGAACTCGTTCGCGATGTGAGCTTCAGACTTGCCCCCCTTAACAAGGAAGAGGTTTTTGACATGATGCGGGAGGTAAAGAGCTATCCTCTCCTGACAGGGTTCCGAGGTTCGAAGCCTGTTGACTTAGAACAACTGGCTTCCATCGTAATGAAGCTGTCGGATATCTTACTGGAGATCGAAGCGATAAAAGAGATAGAAATAAACCCGCTCGTGGTTTCTGAAGAGGGGGCAGTGGCCGTGGATGCGAGAGTAGTGTTGCAATGATCGTAGCACTCCAAAGGGACAAGCTTAACGAGCTGTGACCGAGGGAAAACATTTCAAATATAATAAGAACGTAAGAGAAAGGTAGATGCATGCAAGCGAGGGGATAGCAGATGGAAGATATTTTTAGATTCATGGACGAGTTAGGGCCGGCCAAGATCATTCACGTGTACGAGCCTTCGGTTGGGCTCCGGGGAGCTCTGGTGGTGGACAATGTAGCCCGAGGCCCTGCTATCGGTGGATTGCGGATGGGCCCTGACGTGTGTACCGAAGAATGTTACCGGCTGGCGCGTGCGATGACGTTGAAGAACGCGGCTGCCGATCTGCCTCATGGCGGTGGTAAGTCAGTGATTTACGCTGATCCGAAGATGCCGAAAAAAGATAAGGAGCAGTTGATTCGTGCATTCGCCAGTTCATTGCGGGAAATTAAGGAGTATATTTTTGGTCCGGACATGGGCACCGATGAGGAGTGCATGGCCTGGATAAAGGATGAGATCGGCCGTGCGGTAGGATTACCCACGGACTTCGGTGGCATCCCCCTCGACGAGGTCGGAGCGACGGCATGGGGCCTCACGCACGCCACAGAAGTTGCCATCGAGTATTGCGATTTCGCTCTGGAAGGTGCGCGCGTTGTTGTCCAAGGCTTCGGTGCCGTGGGCAAACACGCTGCTCGCTTCCTCACCGAAAAGGGTGCCGTGCTGGTGGGTGCCGCGGATTCCCGAGGGACGATCTACAATTCTCAGGGGCTTGATGTCAACGCTTTGATCGAGCTGAAACAGGCGGGCAAGAGTGTGGCCGATTACACTGATGGCAAAAAGCTTGCCCGTGACGTAGTGGTCGACCTCGAGTGCGATATCTGGATCCCGGCGGCGCAGCCCGACGTGATTGACGAGCGTAACGTAACCCGATTGAAGACCAAGCTGGTGGTCGAGGGTGCTAACATTCCTATCACCTGCGGTGCGGAAAAACATCTTCACGATAATGGAGTGATTGTTCTTCCTGATTTTATCGCCAATGCGGGTGGCGTGATCTGCGCGGCCATGGAGTACCAGGGTGCGTCACAGACCGCGGCATTCCATGCCATCGAGGAGAAGCTGCGTCGCAATACCAAGCAGATGCTGGAGAATGCGACCACGAAAGGGATACAGCCCCGGGAAGCAGCCAGAGGCATCGCCGTACAGCGACTGAAGAAATGCATGGGCTATCGACGCTGGTCGCTGTTCTCATCGGCGCCCGGGTTCGTGTAGCACAACGTAACGGTTCGCAAACAGGAGTCTTGCACTGGTATAATGATATGGATAACCGCTTTAAAAAAACCGGCTTTGCTCATAAAGTCGTGCTTTCTTTGATTTTAGTTCAAAGCAAAAGCGGTTAATCTTTTATGTAAAGAAGGTTAATAGGGGTTATCGTTTGACATGGAGGTAGTAGATACAATAAATCTTGAACTACATACTTTTCATTCGCCCGAATTCATAAGCGTTGTAAATGCAGCGATTGATTTTTTTAATAACACACCTATACAGAGACTACCGCCACCTAAGAGTTTTTTGGGTCCCGGAGTATATAGCTTATATTATGTTGGTGATTTCTCGCTATATAGAGGGATTGTTGAAAAGAATAAGAGTCATTGTTTAGAGCCGATATATGTTGGTAAAGCGGTACCCCCGGGATGGAGAACTGCTCGTGTAAGAAATTCTTCTTCAAAAACACTTTACGGAAGATTGCGAGAACATATGCGTAGCATTGAGGGGGTACAGAATCTAGAAGTAGAAGACTTCCGATGTCGTTTCATGATCCTCCAAAATATTGAGGTAGATCTTATCGTGCCTGTAGAGGCTGAATTAATACGAAAATATTCACCACTTTGGAATACTATTGTTGATGGTTTTGGCAACCATGATCCGGGTTCTGGAAGATATAATCAGGCAAAGTCAGAATGGGATGTACTTCATCCAGGACGATCGTGGGCGGATAAATTAACCGGAGTGGCACCAAGAATGGAGGATATTAGAGAGCAGATAAAAATGCATCTGAATAAATCATGATTTTCTTAATTCGACTACAGCCTCATATAAACCTTGCTTATCTGGTGACTTTCCTACACGCACTGTTGAATTAATTATACTCGTACCAACCCTTGCTTGTCTGGGGATATGTATCTTTACCAGTTCTAAACCAACAATCTCAGCAATTTTCCCGAAATAATAATCAGTTGGTATTTGAATTCCTTGCAGTATGCTATTTCCTATCACAACAAGAGCTGTACCACCGGATTTTAGACAATACATAATTCCTTCTGCAAATAGATAGCAGTCATTGAAGTATGATGCCGCATAGTTAGCCCATCCATTCCCTCCATACACTCCTTTTCTTGGATTCTTGCTTCTAATTAGTTGTAAGCGTTCTTCAAGATCTGTATTAGGTAACGAAAATTTCAAATCAATTAGTTTTTCTTCACGTACTGTCTGCCAATATTTCCCAAAATTGGCTTGCTCAAGAGGTTTAAATTCTTTTGTTGAATTTGCGAAACCTAGCCAATAAAGTTGTGGGCGAGTATTTCTATTATAATGATAATTATTTAGGTATGGGGGTGATGTTATCACAAGATCAATTATTTCTGGATTGACGTAATACTCATATTTAAAGAAAGAGTCGTTGATTATCTTTATATCGGGAATTTCTTTTTTGTATAATTGCGTTTTTACCCATTTAATGTCTTTAAGCATCTCATCTAATTTTTCAAGAATCACTCTATCTACAGGGAAATCTTCAATGTCTTTTTTCCCAGAGCTTTTTCTTCGCCCTAGACTTGGCTCATATGAATAATTGGAGTACCGAACCATTGTGGAAGCAAAAGCAAGTCTAAATAGATCCTTGATCGGATCCTGGGAAATGTTCTTAATATAATCTTGGAGTATCAAGACTTTCTTAAGTACTTTAGGACTGTAGAACATTCCTCTTGTTTTGAAACCTCTTGGTTGGCTGCTATCTGATTTGTAATTTGAAAAGATAGCGTGACTAAAGAATTGCCGGAATTCACACATATTTTCTTCTAACTCATGGATGTCTATCGTGTGCGCACTCGCTTTTACATTACATGCGAATGCCGCATAGGGATTAATCTCAAAACCAATAGAATGATGTTCGCTCAATAGAGCTTCAACTAATGTTGTGCCAACACCCGAAAAAGGATCTAATACGTAGCCTTTGTTTCTAGAATATTCCTGTAGAGCACTTTTTACAAAACCAGAAGAGAAACCAGCTATCCAAGGAACCCATCTATGAATAGGTATAGTCTTATTCTCTGCAAAAGCAGGATCTTTGAATGTAAAATGGTTATTGTTCCTCTTGGGAGATGTTAGCTCACTAATTTTTTCGGGAAGAGTGATTTGTTTGCTCATTCTACATCTCTTTTTTTCTTCTTTAAAGGCGTGACGATTATCTCAAATTCATCTTTCTTCTTCGCCTTTATCTCCCACTGCAACATATCGCCTTCTTCCAGCTTGAACTGCCTCGTTACCATCACCGGAACGGTTGTACGAAGTGATTTGCTTTTGGCTGTAGCCGCATGCAAGGTTGTTTTATCGGGCATTCTAACCATATATTCTCACCGCTACTTTATAAGACTTTTAGGTATTTAAAGTTACCTATTTTTTGTCAATAATTTTACCGATAAAAGGGGCTGCTAACGCTTCGAGAAATCGGAGATTAAATCAAGCTGCTCCTAAAGGCTGACGATTTTTTGACTTTAGTAGCAAAGCCAAAAAAGCGAAAAGCTTTCGCCTACCTTATGCCAATTAATATCTGGCAGGTTTCGTATTGAGTACGGGTGTGGTTGCAGCTGTAACTCTACTCCCCCCGCTGCCACAACCTTTTCTCTTTCAGCGTTTCGATCACCGCTTACTTTCGCTCGAACTTCAGGGTTCTGAGCGTTTTACGCTTAATTTTACCACTGATCGTCTTGGGCAGCTCTTTTACAAATTCAATCTCGCGCGGATACTTATAGGGCGCGGTTATCCGTTTAGGTACAGAAATCAGTAAACCTGAAGTATAATCTAAACACGCGGCATGTAGGGGCATAGAGGTGTGGTTGAAACTTAACATATCCAAACAGCATAAAGGAGATATATATGAAACTAAAAGTCGTTTTGGAACCACAAGAAGAGGGAGGATATACCGTATATGTACCATCGCTCCCCGGGTGCATATCGCAAGGTGAGACTTATGAAGAGGCGTTAGGGAATATCAAGGAAGCAATAGAGCTCTATCTCGAGCCAGACGAAGACGACCTATTGCAGTACACACAGCTCAAAGTCGTGGAAGTTATGGTATGAAAAAGCTACCGGTAATAACGGGATACGATGCGATAAAAGCCCTAAGAAAAGCTGGATTCATAGCAACGCGACAAAGAGGTTCACATGTTAGACTTAAGAAGATTGAAGATGGTAAAACGATCAAGATCACCGTTCCGGTTCATGGGACATTGAAAAAGGGCACATTGACTAAAATTATCAAGGAGGCTGGCCTGACTTTGGATGATTTTTTACGATTGCTATGAACATAATAAAAGCAAGGATAATCCGCAATTTATTGCAGGTGGACAGGTTGGAACTTTAGTCCCCCCGCTGCCATAACCCTTTCTCTTTAAGCGTTTCGATCACCGCTCTCTTTCGCTCGAACTCCATGGTTCTGAGCGTTTTACGTTTTATTTTACCACTGATCGTCTTGGGCAGCTCTTTAACAAATTCAATCTCGCGCGGATACTTATAGGGCGCGGTTATCCGTTTGACCTGCTGCTGAATATCCCGAACAAGTTCCTCGGACGGCTCGTATCCTTCCCGTAGGACAACAAAAACCTTCACAATCTCGCCTCGTAACAGGTCCGGGCTGGGAATCATCGCGCATTCAAGCACTGCCGCATGCGAATCAACGGCGCTTTCAACCTCAAAGGGGCCAATCCGGTATCCTGAGCTGATACAGACGTCATCAGCCCGTGACTCAAACCAGATGTACCCCGCTTCGTCCATCAGTGCGAGATCACCCGTTAAATACCAATCGCCAACGAAGCATGCAGCAGTTTTCTCCGGTTTATTATGATAGCCTTTGAAGAGCATCGGATGATCCTTCACAACCGCAATTACGCCCTTCTCGCCTACGGGCACGCGATCTCCGGTCTCAAGATCCACAATTGCGCCCGCAACACCCGGTGTGAACGTGCCCATCGACCCGGGCTTGATCTCCATTCCCGGTATAGTGCAGGCAATCGCACACGTTTCCGTCTGGCCATACCCCTCTCGAACCGCAATGCCAAACTGCTCATCGAAGAATCTGATGATGCCCGGTGTGCAGGGCTCGCCCGCAGTTAAAATGACCTTCAAGTCTGACAAATCGTAGCGCTCGTGTGCATCATCAATCGCGGCCATCGCCCTGAGTTCCGTTGCAGTCATACAGGCTCGTTTTATCCGCCATTTAGCAAGCAGCTCGAAGCATTTCTCGGGCTCGAATCTACCCGTGTAATGGAAGTTTGTAGCGCCGGCGTTTACAATAGCACCAAAGGGCGCCCAATACCATTTCGCCCAGCCAGGCTCTGTCGTCGCCCAGCAGAGCTCGTCTGCGTGGGTATGCCACCAGTAATAGCGATTCAGCCGATCGAAACAGTACATCCAGGAATGAGCTTGTAACACCCCTTTAGGTGCGCCTGTAGTCCCTGAGGTGTAATTGATGGTTAGCAAATCGTGCGCTTTGATTTGTTCAAGCCTTAGATCGCCTGATGCCGCAGTGACCTCCTGCCGGAAGTCTCGCCAGCCATCCCGCGAACCTAAAAAGAATCGATTTTTCAGTGAAGAAATTTCACCGTTAATCGCATCGACCTCATCGGCAACGGTAGCATCACTGGTTAGTAACGCTTTGGCTCCAGCATCCAAAATTCGATATTCGATGTCCGCTCGCCTGAGCATTACGGTACAGGGAACGACAACGCCGCCGATCGCCCAAATACCGATGCTTACCGTATACACATCCGTTCCTCGCGGGAGTAGCACCAACACTCGATCGCCTTTGTGGATGCCTGACGCTCGCAAGACGTTGCCAAATCGCATGGCATTGTTCCACACGTCCCGGTAGCCCGCTTTCTCCACTGTCCCGTCTGGATGCTCGGTAATCGCCATCAACTTCGTTCGATCCTCTGCCCATCTTCTGACAACCTCAACGAAGTTGTAGTCCTCAGGAATATCCCAGGTGAACGTCCTCCTTTCCGCTTCGTAATCGAATGCCGCTATTTCTTTACCCATTTCATCAGCTTCATCTATTAGCCTGCACGCTTCTTCTTAGGCGGTGGAACCTCCCGCTGAATGCGGAAGTTGTCACTAAGAGATAGCAGGCACACATAAGCAAATAAAAGCCGAAAGGATAGCCTCTATTTATCGTGCGTACATCGCTTAAAACAGCGCATCATCATCAGGAGCGAGGAGCAGTCGCTAAGGCTTGATCCAGATCTGCTATTATGTCTTCTGGCTCTTCGACGCCTATGGAAAGCCGCACCATGTTATCGGCTATTCCTATCTTCAGCCTGACCGCTCGAGGTACCGGCGCGTGGGTCATCGAGGCGGGATGCTGGATTAACGTATCGACAGCACCGAGGCTCACCGCCAGAGTGCACAGTTCGACGCGGTTCATCAGTTGACGTCCCGCTTCCAGGCCGTCCTTAACGCCAAACGAGATCATGCCCCCAAAACCACTCATCTGCTTCTGTGCGATTGCATATTGGGGATGACTTGGCAATCCGGGATATCTAACCCACTCGATTCTGGGATGTGCCTCCAGGAACTGAGCCACCGCCATGGCATTGCTGGCGTGCTTTTTCATTCGCAAGTGGAGTGTCTTCAAGCCTCGGATGCACAACCAGGCTTCAAGTGGCCCCATTGTTGGTCCCGTGGAGGTAACGACGGGTATCATCTTCGTGATAAAATCCCTGCTGCCGACCACGACGCCGCCTAACAAATCGGCGTGGCCACCAATGTATTTGGTACTGCTGTGCACCACGACGTCCGCGCCCAACGGCAGCGCGCGCTGAAAACAGGGCGTCGCGAAGGTGTTGTCAACGACCGAAAGAGCTCCGATCTCCCCGGCCATTTTGGCGATCTCGGCAATATCGCAGACGCGCAAGGTTGGATTTGCCGGCGTCTCTACGAAGATCATTTTCGTATTCTGCTTTATGCTGGCCTTTACTTCTTCGAGATCAGAAGTATCAACAAAACTGACCTCTATACCTAACTTGGTGAGAATTGATGAGAACAAGCTGTACGTGGAGCCGTAAACGACATCGCTCGATATGAGATGATCCCCCTTTTGTAACTGAGAAAGCGCAACCGCAGTTATGGCCGCCATGCCCGAAGAGAAGGTTAGACCGGTCTCGCCGCCTTCAAGAGCAGTAATTTTATCGACTAAAACGGCATGGGTAGGCGTGTTTGGCGCTACGCGCGTGTATATATAACCCTCTTCTTTGCCTGCGAACCGTGCCGCTGCCTGCTCGGCATTCTCAAACACGAAGGTGGATGTCTGATAGATCGGCGTTGTATGCGCGCCGTAAAGCGGATCCGGCTTTTCACCAGCATGGACACATAACGTGCCAAATTTCATCTCCTTTTTCATTATTCCTACTCCTCACGAACTCTTTTCGGCTTATACATTGTACCGCGAGCTACTTATCGTTTTTGATATGCGGGTTTTACCAAAAATCAGAAAGGGATTCTGCCTTCGATTCGCGCAGGAAGAGGGTACATCGTCAGGAATTTTCCACCCAATAAAAGTTTTTATTCTGCTAGCACTCCTCATGGTGTTACTTGCTTCGCTTACGTTCTTTTGTATCATGGTGTACGTGAGGAATAAAGATTTGCGCATTAAATTTGAACTGAAGGATTCTGATAGGATGGATAGATCAAACTCAGAGGCATGCGATTTAAGTGCATGCAGAGAGAAAGAGCGAGAAGATGTTTTGCCCTGGTGAGGTAAAAGAATTACATTTTTTTAATCTTCGAAATTACTTCTCCCACTTTTGCAGTCGTCCAGTATATCCTTAGCGCTTTTCCCTTTGACTTGGGGTGCTCAGAAATTTCATGTTTACTCGTGACGAATCCATATTCTTCAAGCGTATCTAAATGGTAAGAGATCAGCCGCCTTTCCTCACCCAACGTTTTGCTGATCTCACTAACGTGCATAGGCTTCTCAGAAAGCAGCTCTACTATCCTAAATCGTATTGGATGCAAAATCACATGCGCTTCCTTCACTAACTTATCTTCCACCTTCATCATCTAATACCTTGTTAGAACCTTACATATATAACTATCGCTTATGCTAAGTACATTAATATTATTTACAATAAAAAGTTGGTTAGTACATAATATATCTGTAAGCCAAATAATATGAAAAGCGAAAAACGATAAATAGAAGTCTCAAATTACGGCTCTGTCTTTTTTTTGTCCTTCCAACGAGCTTCACGAACGCATTCATAATGACGGGGCACCTTCCCCATTTCGTTCTCTTTGAACTGCATTCAGCCATCTTAAGCCATTCTGTAGGCTTTTATTCGATGATTTTTTCAGTGTGCACAACTGACTGAGCGAGCTATTATCATTTCAGGGCCTATTTCGAGCGTGTGCACCGGGTCGCGTTCGGGCATATTTTCCCCCTAAAAAGCGCGTTAAGAATCACGTCTAGAAGTTCTCTGTTTGAGCATTTTAATGGTTTTTTGTGAAAATGAGCACTTATATCCTTCCATTAAACCGCATCCTTCATAAAAACAATTCTCGTAATTTCATAACTGCTAGCCGACCTTTATAGGTAGGTGCGATGATTTTTATTTTTCTCGTTCGTTCGGCCACCTCAAATCCCTTTTTATCCTTATTCTGTAACAGACGGATTAGCTCCGCATGCTCACCACTCACTTTAACGTCCGGGAGATCATGCAATCCACGCTGCAAAGCGACCGAACCCCCTTTTTGGAATATAAAATGATAACCTTCTTCTTCCGTTTGGAAATTAAGAACCACCGGCATTAACATATTATACAGCAGTGCTTTCATCGATCTTTGTGACCCCGAAAGCTCTCGCCTTGCATTATTCTCCGCTTCCGTTCCAATTTCTCTGAGCAGGGTATATAAAGCTCCCATTTCTCCTCTCTTCTCCTCTCCGCTCTCGTTAAACTAACACGTTCTTAAAGAATAAAACAGTCAGAAATAAAGCGTACAACAGAAGGAATACGATACCTTCGATGCGCCTTATTTTACAGTCACTTTTTAGGAATACTAACAGCATAATGCACATAAATAGCATAAATGGTGCGCTGTAGAGTATCGTTGATTTAATAACGGCTAAGGGAAAAATCAGTGCCGAAATGCCGAGCACCAAGAATATATTTGCAATGTTTGAACCAATGACGTTGCCAACAGCTATGGTGCCGTAGCCCTGTCTCGCTGCCGAGATCGTTACACCCACTTCGGGTAATGACGTTCCAACTGCTACCAGGCTGATACCTATAACGGTTTTTGGAATGTTGAAAAACTCGGCAAAGAATATCGCCTCATTTACGAGATAGTTTGCGCCAAGGACAACAGCAAAACCACTTAAAATGAGCACGAGTAAATCATTAAGCAAACCTGTTTTTGATAATTTTTTTAGCTTCTCTTCTGGTTTAATCGTTAGCTCCTTTGTATTGTTTGGGGTCGGAAGTATGCAGTTTTTTAAGAATATAAGGTAGCGAAACTTCAAAAAATATCTGATAAATTCGTTAAACGCATAGTTATCTTTGGAGTTCGGCTTGCCCTCGAAGAGGAACATGATATACGCAACGTATAAGAGCAGAAATATCAGTGCTTCGCCCCGTGAGATTCTCCCGTTTATGATAAAGACGTAGAAGAGTAGTGCGGCAAAGAACATGATGTAGCCGTCTCGTTTCAGCATTTCTTGTTTCGTTTTTATCGTCGCTATGACCGCTCCGAGGCCGATAATTAATCCAATGTTCGCGATATTTGAGCCGACAACATTACCTATAACGATACCGCTCTCCGCTTTGAGCGCAGCGAACACCGATGACACGAGTTCCGGTATTGAGGTGCCGACCGCCACTAAGGTTAACCCAATAACGAATTCTGAGACACCCAGTTTTTGTGCTATAGCTGCTGCAGATTTGACGAAAAAGTCCGAGCCTTTGACGAGTAATGCCAATCCGAATACAAATACGGCGATATTGCTCAACACCATTTTTGCTGCACTGTTTGAATTGTTTTATAATCAATTATAAGGTTTCAACGTGAGAGTATCGAATAAAAGTATTTTATATAGTAATTTGTTTTTTCGTACGTGTTTAGCCACCTAGCCTCGCCCTCAACATCTGAAAGCTGTTGAGCCC
>CAYUEX010000055.1:0-12583 GCA_964443855.1 uncultured Halobacteria archaeon
GTGGAAAACTTTGATATATCTGCTCTTTTAAATTTAACAATAAAGAGCGTGGAATCCTGAGTTTTTGATTTCTTTACTTCGTATCTATCAACTTTCAACTCATTTAGGGGTTTGTGAGATTCGATAATGTAGCTTTTAACCATGTTTAGTTCTTCTTCCAAACGTTGGTATTCCTTCTCTAACTCGTAGGTCCTATTAACGATAGATTCCAAAAATTGATGGAGTTCTTTTCTATTTTTTATGGGGGGTTCCGATATCTCGGGAACTTCATCTTCAAGCGTCATACGTTTCTTCCCTCATGTGTAGATTTTAAGTATTCCATTACTTTAAGAAAAACGTGCATATTTTTTGTCTACTTTTTCACCTTATAGTATTCAATCTGCCAAAAATATATAAAAAACTTACTATTTTTTCTTTGGCCTTAGGGAGACAAAAGAGGGGCAAGATATTAAGACCAAAACGATTGAAAAAGATGCCCCTCTTTCCCAAAAACTACAGGTTTAAATAAAATAAGCCCATGTAAGTTATGCATCGAACTTCGGATTAATCTGCTATCTTATGTAGCAAAGCGATATTTATACAAATAGTTTAACTTAACATCTCAGTACTTCGGTTGAATAGGGAAAGTACGTAATTGAGTTAGTCAATCCGCCCTCAAAACGTACATAAACCCTTGTGTCCAAAAAGAGGTGTATGGAGAGCGCGATTTACAAACGGATGGTTGATCTTGCATTACCCGTACTCGTATCAAATTGTCACGTTTCTGATCTTTAGACTGCATGTTCAATCAGTATTCGTCAATTGAGGAGCTCTTGAGTGCTTTGCGACTGTGGTGGCCAGATATCTCTGCGCTCCTGAATACGTGAAGGGACACGAAACAAAGTAAAACAACTTTATCGTTGTTGCCTCTAAGTATACTGGAGCAGCATGGAACAAGAGGTGACCGTGTTAGAAGCCGCCCGGCTATTGGGTGTTCATCCGGAGAGTGTGAAACGCTGGATTCGCTATGGCGAATTACACGCCGAGAAACGGGGAATTCTCTATTCCATTCGACGACGAGATCTTGACTCCTTCCGCCTGATCCGCAAAGAACTCGAAGAGGTGAAGCAGCGCGATTACCGTGAGTATTGGAGCACACCGCAGGGCGAATTTGTTGAACGAATAGGGGAGCAGTTAGACGGGCTTTTAGATTTAGAAGACCACCCGTTATGCGTAATCGCACTGGAGCCGGGTGGCCGGTTATACGCGGAGCATTTAACGCGTTATTTAGCGGTCGTCAAGGACCGAACCCCGACGATACTCAGGTTGCCAGCAGGTGATGCTCACGACGTCGAGGACGCGCTCAGCAACGCCCAAGAAAAGCTCAAAGGTCGAAAGCTCCTCCTCGTGGATGATGAAACCTGCACGGCTAACACGTATGCAACGGTAACGAAACTCTGCTTCACATTAGCGAGCAAATTAGATTTCGAAGATTTCTTCATTGACGAGTTGGAGGAGTATTTTGGAATTATTGTCGCACCGTTTTTAACCGGTCAGGTAGATGCCGTGGAGCTTATACCAACTGCCAAGCGAATTCCACTTGCAGTCTACACGGATACCATGGCTATCGCCTCGTTTTTTGTCAAACGACCTCACCCCACAAATAAACCTTTAAAAAAGGTTTGATCAAAACCAAACCATCTGAGTTTCTTTGCTTAAACTTTCTTTGTTTTGTGAAAGAAAGTTTGATTGGTAAGGAGGGGCTGGCCCTCTCACTTTGTAAAACCTACTCAAAAACACCCGAAAATAGTGGATTTTTCTGATTTTCCCCCGCTAAAAACGCTCTGAAAATATCCTACGAAAAACGAAGATAAACTTGCAGGCCTATAAGGAGGTTATGGATAGAGCGGTCTACAAGCGGGTGATGAATCTCGCATTTCCCGCGCTCGTATCGAATATCCTCATGACCTTTCAGATCATTGCCGATACCATCATGTTGGGTCGGTATCCACCGGCCGATGTGAGTTTGAGTGCCGTTGGGCTGGGCTTCACACTGTATCACCTCTTCTTTCCGGTCACTATGGGCTTAGTCACGGGCACGATCGCCATCATCGCACGGCGCTGGGGCGAGCAGAATTACGCAGAGGCAGGTAAAGTGGCCACGGATTCCGTAATCACGCTAGCACTGATTTCAATTCCCATCGCCCTTTTTGGCGTTTTCGTCGGTCCGCATGCGATTTATTATTTCGGTGCACGCGGTATGGTGATCACCGAAGGGACAAAATACATACAGTCGATCTTTGCTTTTTATCCCTTTGTCGCGCTCGTTATCGTCTATCACGGTATTTTACGAGCGGCCGGAGATACCAAAACGCCGATGTACGTGGATATCATCTCAAACTCTTACAACGTCCTGATGAACTATATTCTCATCTTCGGCAAGTTTGGCTTCCCGGAACTCGGTGTGCTTGGTGCCGGCATTGCAACCGGCACGTCATACGCCGTTGCCTTTGGCGTCTACATGCTGCTCCAGGCAGGGCAAAAACTGATAATACATCCCCGTTATAGCCGGGATGCTCGATATCGACCGGAAACGGTAAAGAAGATGCTCAAAATCGGTATTCCCGCAGGCGTTGATATGGGCATGTGGAGTTTTTCGTCCATCATTTTTACCGTGATGATCCTCCATTTCGGCACAGTTGGCTATTCCGCCTTTCAAATCGGGCTGCGGGCCGAGAGTATCGCGTACATGCCGGCATTTGCCTTCGGTATCGCAGCCACAACGCTCTCAGGCCAGTACCTGGGCGCAAAGCAAGAGGACCTGGCTAAAAAGGCCGTAGTCGCTTCCACCTACCTCTGTCTACTCTTTATGACCGTTACAGGCCTTATTTTCATACTTCTGCCCGATTATATCGCAATGGTGTTCACGGGCGATGAGGCAGTGGTAACGCTCGCAGCCCTGTATCTTTTTATTATCGGCTTTTCCGAGCCCGCGTTAGGCGCGTTCTTCGCGCTTACCGGCGGGATGCGTGGTGCCGGCTACACTAAAGTGCCGATGTACATCAATTTCATCAGCCTTATTGTAATCCGCATATCGCTGTCCTACGCGCTCGGATTTTGGTTTGGCTTAGGCTTGTACGGCATCTGGCTGGGAATGGCCATTGAAACCATCTTACGAGCAATCGTAATCTACGCGGTTTTTCTTAAAGGACGCTGGATGCACGTGAACGTGTGAAACCAATTAATTTTTCTTTTGGTAATCTTCCAGAGCCGCCCGCAACGTATTCACGGCAAGCTCCGGCGTATGCGGATCATCCTCGGGTAACGCGCCGAGCACCGCCACAATGTCCTTCTCGCCAATCTGAGCCGCTTCTTCAACGGTCTTGCCTTTTACCAGCTCCGTGATGACGCTTCCAAACGCAATAGTAGGACCGCGAGCTTCGGTGATGAATTTAATAGCCGTGATTATGCCGTCAACAACGTTGAGCTGTATCTGCATAGTGTCTTCGTCAGCATCGGTTAGCCGGGCAGCGCCATCGGGATGCTCCAACTCGCCAACGTTATTGGGATTTAACGCTTCTTCAACCATCCTCTCGCCGAAGTACGCCTTCTCCTCTGCTCGTATCGTACCCTCCAGTTCCGTTACCATTTCTTCGAACGTCTTAGGTTTTCGTTTGGCAGTCATGCTTCTTCCCCTACATTTATCTCTGGTTATGAAATAGTTTTTGCTTCTTTGGACAAAACAGAGAAACCTTTAAATGAAAAACGCACTTTATTTCGATATAGGAGGCTACGCCACCTATGACACAAACTTCGCCGTCAATTCAAGACCTATATAGGAATTTGGAGCGTAATGTGGCATCGACGTTCAAAAGGATACGTGAATGGAAGAAATTGTCGGAGGGTGAGGACGATGTATTCAAAAGATTCATATTTCGCTGGATATCATTCAATGGGTTGTATAATGCATATTATGAAAATAAAGGACTCGAAGGAGACCCCGAGCGGAGAATTATAGAGAAATTCTGTAATGATTTTGTAAGTGGTGAATTGGCAAGTGAAATAATAAAATCCGCCGCTGTTAGCAATTTCGAGAAAAATATCAAGGACGAAAGTCGAAGCATGGGCAAAGATCTCAACAAGCTCAAAAACAAATCTCTGCCCGAAGATAAGCGAGCTAAAGCAGCGGTAATGGTGGCCTACAAAATAAGGTGTAGACTATTTCATGGGGAGAAGAACCCTGATCTGGATGTTAACAGGGAAGTCTGCGAAGCGGCGGATCTCATAATATCAAAGGTACTTGAGAAGATTCTCTAATGAGAACATCTAACTGCATCCACAAAAAATGAGGATATCTTTAAGGAGCGTATAAGGATTAAGTCGCTAGTAGGCTACTAAAAATTTATTTGACTAAACGTGCCTTTTGCCCATCCTCAAAATAAGCCTTTAGTTTCTCCACGCACGGTTCGAGCCCTAGTTCCTCCTGCTCACCCGTGACGAGATTCCGTAAGGTAACGCTACCCGCTTCCAGCTCGTTCTCACCGATCATCACGGCAAACACGTCATCGTGTGTGTTAGCATACTTGAGCTGTGCGCTTAAACTCCGGTTCATCAAATCGATATGCGTGGGCACAAATGCTCTCAGTCGGCCCGTTATTCTGATCGCTTCCTTCGTCACATCGCTTTCTGCGTTCTTATCCCGTATCGGTACGACGACCACACCGCTTCGTTTCACGTCCTCGTCCGCCACATTGAAGATCTCCGCCAAGCGGTCAAGCCCAAACGCAAATCCGGTTGACGGTATATCCTCACCGCCGAACAACTTCGCCAGCCGATAGGAGCCACCACCGCAAACCTGATTCTGCGCGCCTAACTTGCCGGCCGCTTCGTAAATTTCAAACACCATTCCGGTGTAATAATCCAATCCGCGTGCAATTCCTAAATTCAAGGTGTATGCAACGTCATAATAATCAAGGAGTTCGAGCAGTGCCTGCAGCTCTTGTACCGCGTCGCTCTCGGCAGCAATGATGCCACGGTCACGTGCCTCTTGCAACGCGTCTTTTCCTGTTAAATCGATTAAATAGAGTAGATCGTCAAGCATCGTCTGTTCCACGCCCACATCGATCATTAAGTTGATGACCGCTTCTCGCTCCTCCTTATCGATCAATCGCATCACGGTGTTTATCTGCTCTTCTTTGAGCGGTGTCGTGCGTAAGAGCTCCCGTATCAGACCCACGTGACCCACCTGCAGTTCCGCCTGCGCGTCTAAGGTCTTGAGCATCGAAAAAGCGAGCGCAATGAGTTCCGCCTGCGCTCCCGGACTGTCCGCACCAATGATCTCGGTACCAAACTGCCAGAATTCACGAAAACGACCCTTCTGTGGCTCCTCGTACCGAAAGCAATTGCCAAAATAGTACACCTTGGTTGGCTTCGGTGCCATCTTCAACTCGTTGATATACAGACGCGTCACTGACGCAGTAATCTCCGGTCGTAACGCTAAATGCCGGCCGCCCTTGTCCTTGAACTCGTACATCTCTTTCAGGATTTCCTGGCCGGATTTCAGCGTGAATAGCTCAGCACGCTCAAAAGTGGGTGTACGGATCTCCTCATATCCCCAGCGCTCTGCAACCTCACGCATCCGATCCTCCATTATCCGCCGCTTTCTCAGCTCCCCGGGCAGAAAATCGCGTGTGCCTCGTGCTCGTTCTATACGCATGCCTCTCTCATCTCCTGTTTCGGTGCTCGTACGTGTGTGTAAAATAAAAAGGAGAAGTCACAAATATAATAATAGCGTTTAAATAAGGTCACGTTGCCATGGCAGGATGGCTTTGGCACGGGTTGCGATACGGGAGAGGAAACATGAGTTTCAGATTGGTCTTCGTGATGGATATACTTGATGGGGAGGTCGTGCATGCGAAGCGCGGTGAACGTGACCAATACAAACCAATAAACCGCTTCAGTTCCGTTATTAGCTCCTCTGAGCCCGTTCAAATTGTCGACGAGCTGAAGCCTGCTGAGGTGTACATCGCTGACCTTAACAGGCTCATGAACACGGGCGATAACCAAGAAAGATTGATGGAATTACGAAAAGGAAACGCACGATCGAAAATCATGCTGGATTACGGTATTAACCGATTTGAGGATCTGAGGGCAGCTTTTGATGCCGAACTCGCCGATACCTTCGTTTTAGGTACGGAAACCATCTCGCTCGATGTGCTTGAAGCAGCGTCTAAATGCGATATGCGTGTAAGCGTGAGTGTTGATCTCCTTAATAAAACGGTGCTGGCACGCGATACACGATTGAGGCGCGATCCGTTGGCGTTACTCAAAAAGTTGAATGAATATCAGATACAGGACGTCATTGTGCTGGAGCTGGATAGAGTGGGAACGAAAGGCGGCATAGACGGTGAGTTCTTTGAACGTGCCGTTGCGGTTTCAGAGCATGCCATTCTCTGCGGTGGCGGTGTGAGGAATTATGACGATATTGAGACAATGGAGAAGATAGGTCTCAACGGCGCGCTTGTCGCTACGGCAATCCATGATGGGTCCATTCCCGTATCCACCTTAGAAAATATGACTGATGCGTAACATGGATAAACCGTTTCAAACGGACGTATTGAACCTGGTAAAGCAGATACCACGAGGCCGAGTGACCACGTACGGCGAACTCGCGCAAGTATTAACCGGCTCTGTTCATGCCGCACGGGCGGTTGGGCATGCAGTTGCGAATAATCCTACGCCGATACGCATACCCTGCCATCGCGTCGTGAAAAGTAACGGTGAACTAGGAGGGTACCAATTGGGCGTGGCTACGAAAATGAAACTTCTAAAAGAAGAAGGAATTGCGATACAAGCCGGGAAAGTGGCAAATTTCGAGCACGTACTTTTTCGGTTCAATGCGGAAACACCTCGATTCGTCACCGATCGAATGTTGGGAAAGCTCAGCACCTGGCTGCGTATCCTCGGCCATGATACCGTGTATGCAGCAGACGTACCCTTAAAGGAAGGGGAAGAGGACGATGAAGATAACGCCCTTGCCACTTTTGCAGCACGTGAAGCCCGAATACTGCTCACACGAGATAAAGAACTCGTAGCATCCACGATAAAAAAAGGCGTGCAATGCGTTCAAATAACCACTGACGAGGTGATGGAGCAACTACAGGAACTGCTCCGTCGTAACCTTTCCATAAACCTTGAGCCCGTACCAATTAGGTGTAGCGAATGCAATGCACTGATACGAAAAGCTGATGCCGACGATGAGGAGTTACTGGAGACAGCAAGTTACGTGCCGAAGCATATGATCGGGACATGGGACTTTTGGATTTGTGAGCGGTGCGGACGGATATACTGGGAAGGCAGCCATTGGCACGATATGCGGGAGCGATTGGAAAAGTTGAAAAGAGAGGTTATTTGATTTGTCCGAGGCATTAAACTTAAAGGTTCGCGGTCTCATCTTCTTCCTATCGCACGGGATACACTTGCAAAAATCCTAAAAGTGCGAATAATGCTTCAAATCCGAGCGCCTCCCCCTATTCCTCGGGTACCGTAAGTTTTGAATTTTTAGGATTGCCTAAACATCACTATTCGATATGTTAATTTTATTATACTATATTTGAAAATATTTTTTCATATGTTTGATATTAATACAACGAAAAGCTTATATCGCCTGCCAGTAAATCTACTGTTAGGGATATTGATATGGTGGGAAAGAAAGGATTTATGGTACACGGAAAGGTTGAAGAACAGGAGGATAAAGTCGGAATTTCGGGGCTACTAGTCGAGGCGTTGGACAAGGATTTTAAATATGATGACCGATTAGGATCGGCTATCACCGACAGAGACGGTAAATTTGAAATTAGATATGACGAAAGAGATTTCAAGGATGCCTATTTGGATAAACAGCCGGATATTTTCATCAGAATTAAAAGTCCCGATGGGAGGACAGTACTCCATACCACGAAAGACAAGATTAGGTATAAAGCTGGAAAGACGGAAGAATTCATTATTGATATCCCCAAAAACTCGATTGAAAAGGAGGATGAAAAATTGGAGGAAAAAAGGGACGAAAAATATCGTAAACGAGTTAAAGAGGAAGCTGAGCTTAAAAAGCAACTCATACGCGAGGAGGTTGAAGAGTGGATGAACACGCTTCCAGCTGAAAAGCGCGATGAACCTTATTTGGTGCTAGGAGCGGATGTGTTCACGCCAAGACAATTAGTTGATGAAGTGAAAAAGGATACGGAGATTGGCAGGATGGTCGCCAAAACGTTAGATAAAGGGCGGTTAGAACTGGCAAGGAGGAAGAGGTGACTGAAATGGAAAAGGCAGATTTGGAAAAAATTTCCTACACGGATATCAGCTCGATCTCTATCCACAAGATGTTTCTTAGACGGAAGAAGAAACTCTTGCTAATTCGTCCGAGAATACCGGGCGATGGATACACCGAACTCGGCTCTTATGACTGGGCTGGACTCGTCAAACAAAAAGCATTAGACCTTGGCTGGGAGGTAACAGATTTAGCAATCAATGATGCAACGCGGGAAAACGTTGAGAGTAAGATAAACGAAATCAAACCTAACTTAATCATGCATTATGACCACGGTGGCTCGTTTACTCTCTGGGGTCAGGAGGCAAACGCGCTCGAACCCGCACTCGATAGCACAAATGTTGGGCTTTTAGCGAACCGAATCACCAGCACGGTCTCGTGCGATTCTGCCAGTGGACTAGGTCCTTTGGCCATAACCAATGGTGCAACCAGCTATCTTGGCTATGATGAGCATCATGGCTTCGTGATTGGCTATCAGGACAGATTTGGGGAGGCATCAAATGCTGCAAATTATGCCTTGCTGGAGTGCAAGTCCGTTGAAGACGCCTATCAGGAGGGTATTGATGCGTATAATGACCTGTACAACGACCTTATAGCAACCGGGGATATCTTTGCTGCTAATTGGGTATTGCATGATCGGGATTGCTTCGTTTTACTTGGGTCCACAGATGCTGATGCATGTCCACCCGCGCTAATTGTACACTGCAGGACGGGACTTCCAGGTTCGATAATTCGCTGCAAGGTAGGTCTTCCCGATTCGATGATCGAAATTCACTGCAGGTCAGGTCTTCCTGATTCGATGATCGAAATGGAATGCAGGGCAGGTCCGAATGTAATAATTGATAAATGTGCAGCAGGACCGACAATAGAATTAGTTCCTGAAAGGATACCACAGCAATTCAAGAAACCGCTGATGCAGTTGCTTGATCAAATGAGGATGGAGAAATAGGGGTGAATGGCGCACACCCTACCAGACAGTAACCACCATATTGAGGGGGATGCGATCCCCTCTCTTTTTTCATTTATAACCTTCAGGAGAGAAAGTGTTGGCGGCTTTTTGTTCAATCCGTACCTTTTTAACGAGATCGCTCTGAATAATATCGAGTTAGGTATACTTGAACACTGTAATGGCTATTTTGCACTCAAAGAAATAACGAAGCTAGTATCCGAGGAGTTTTCGCTCTCTCTTAATCTGGCTGAACGACATGTTTTTGAGGCATTCAATAAATTCGAGAGGTATTATGCGATTAATTGGAGGCCGCAAAAGCAAAAGCCTCCCGAACTGATACCCGATTCTGGGCATTCTTGGTCACATCCCAAAATTACTGACTGCCAAGCTCGAAATGTTGGCATGCTCTCGGCACCGCTATCTGTTCTGTGGGAGATAACCCGTGAATGCAATTTGAAATGCAAACACTGTCTGATCGTGGCGGGAAAGCGAGAACAAAACGAAATGGAGCTGAAAGAGATTAAAAAAATTATAGACCAATTGGCGGCGATGAAGGTTTTTAAAATCACATTTGGCGGTGGAGAACCACTTGTCAGACCGGATTTTTTTGATATTTTAGACTATGCTTCACGGTTTCATTTCGGGATCAAGCTAACCACTAATGGAATCCTCGTCGACGACAATTTACTGGAACGATTGAAAAATACGAAGGTGTTCTCAGTACAGGTAAGCGTAGATGGGCTGGAAGCGGCGCATAATTCGTTTCGAGGGCGCGAAAATAGCTTTGAAAAAGCACTGGCAGCCTTAAAAGCGTTCTCTGATGCCGGGTACTGGACACTAATGAGTACCGCGATCACCAGATATAACCTCAATGAACTCGAAGCGCTCCTTGATTTAGCAGTTAGCTGTGGTGCGACCTCATTTAAACCATCACCATTTATTCCTGTTGGTAGAGGCGAAGAGAACATTGCGGAATTGGCAATAACCCCGCTCGAGATAAAAAATCTTGCGAGAATAATGCTCCATAAAAAAGAGGAATACAAGGATACTATCGATCTGCAAATAGACGGATTATTTCCTTGGCTGTTTGAATCGTGTTCTGAGGAAAGACAAAATCCCATAAAAGGCCCGTCACAAGTGGGATGCTCAGCGGGAGTGTCTGAGGTGGTGATAACGCCCTCTGGCAAGGTCCTACCGTGTCCCTTTTTGCGTGATTTCGTCGCTGGGAATCTTCGAGAAACTAGTTTAAAAGACATTTGGAAGAATTCGGATCTTTTTGATGTATTTCGGAATCTAAAAAGTAATCAATTGGAAGGAAAGTGTAGAACGTGCGAATATGTGCCAAAATACTGCCAAGGGGGTTGTCGCGCTGCTGCATTTGCGAAGACAAAAAATCTGTTTGCTCAAGACCCCTACTGTTGGAAAGGTTCCGTGTAATCTGTTCATCGAAGGGGATTAGCTTAATTCCATATAGGATGGTATAGGCTTTTTATGAAAACTATCGAGGATCTGTATCGCGTACAGGAAGAAATCGCGTCACAAGCTGTACTAACAGATGATTTAACTATTGAAAAGCTGAAAATAATCGCCGGTGCAGATCAGGCGTTCTTCTTTGACTCCAAAAACGCTGAGAAGATCGTATCTGCCGTTGTACTCCTCGAATATCCATCTCTGAAATTAATCGATTATTCGTATTTCGTAATGCCGGTGGATTTCCCGTACATTCCGGGACTGCTGTCCTTTAGGGAAGCTCCAGCCATACTGAACGCATTTCGCGCGCTCAAAACTACACCTGACCTCTTAGTAATCGATGGCGGGGGCATTAACCATCCACGGTTCGCAGGATTAGCCACGTACGTCGGTGTGATCTTAGATATTCCAACAATAGGCGTGACAAAGAAGCGCCTCTGCGGTACGGGTAAAGTACCAACTGAAGAAGGGGAAGCCCACGTAATCACCTACCGCGAAAAAGCAGTCGGCTATTACCTCAAAAGTAAAAAGGGCTGTAAACCCATCATCGTAGCGCCCGGGCATAAAGTATCGCTGGAAACCTCGCTGGAGCTAATTAAATCATGTATCCGCAAGCACAAGCTACCCGAACCCGTGCGAATCGCGCATCTCTGTGCGAACAAGATAAAGCGGGATTCTAACTAACGAAGTAGAAACGGTTGGTTTTTATATGCTAAACGAGAAATATTTTGACAATAGGCACGCAGCATGGTAGAAGCGTTAGGTAGTATACTAAGGAACGGATTTGAGACCTGGAAGAAGAATCTTGTAATTTGTCTACCGTTTGTGTTCAGTTTGATACTCACCTTCATCGTGGCGTCTCTTATCATCGGCGGTGCTCTAATGGTGGTGATCGGCCCGTTATTACCCTCCTTGATACCACAAATTGCCAACAACGCGGGTGAGATACCACCTGAAGTAATGCAGCAGCTTCAGCCCCTGTTCCTGCAGAATATCGGCCTATTTACTGCGGCAATCGTCACTGCAGGGGTCTTCATGCTGGTGATAACCGTGTTTTTCACTGCAGGTGCAATCGGTATGGCGAAAGAGGCAACGATAACCGGTAAAACCAGTCTCTCGGATATGATCTATTACGGCAGGCGAAAGGTAGTGAGTCTGCTCGGCGCCAGTATTATCGTTGGCTTAATTCTGCTTGCAGGCGTAGTATTCATTATCCCTGGCTTGGTAGCGCTGCTCCCCACCTTAGCCACCTCACAAACACCACCTGACGTAACGAACGTAGCCGGATTCGCACTGCTGGGATTAGGATTCTTAATTATGGGCGTTTACATGCTCATTGTAAGCATAATTTTTGCGATTTCGGCGTATGCTGTCGTCCTTGACGACCTTAGAGCGGTAGACGGCGTTAAAAGAGGTTTTCATTTCTTCACGGCGCACAAAGTCGATGTCTTTTTGCTCTGGCTCGTCGTACTCGTGATAACCATCGTTGCAAGTATTAGCCTTGGTAATATGCCCTTTATTGGCCAGTGGCTGAGCATGGCGGTATCGGTTTTTATCATTGAACCCCTGGTCGTTCTATGGTGGAGTAGATTGTACCTGAGCGGGATAGAACAGCCCCCTAATTTTAAGCCTGTTTAGCGCTCTTTTATCATACTGACTGCCCGCTAGTTTAGTTAACGTTCCGCGAGTACCAGAAGTTGGCGACCAAAGGGAGCAAATTTGGGCGGAGCAAAGCGCAGCCGGGGACTTGCTGTTACATGAAGTGTTCGGCTTGGATTATATTATTCCAAAAAATACATGGATGTACTTTTTGAAATCTTTTTATGTTTTTCGTCATAACTTAAATACCTATTTTAATT
>CAYUEX010000056.1:0-12550 GCA_964443855.1 uncultured Halobacteria archaeon
ATAACAATAAGCGAGTTCTTACAAAGTTAGTATATCTCTGTAAATCGAGTTTTAGCTTTTTATATATTTACCTTAACCCACACCAAAAAGCTTTGTTATGACTTGTTAAACCGTGTCTGAGCATATTAAACCATTTGGGTTATAGAAAAACCGAAACCAAAACTATATCCGGTGTATGCGGAGTTCAGGTGTGATAGAGATAAGGGTTAATTTTGATTAACTTCACATCGTAGCAGAGCGAAGAAAATGCCAAGTTTAAAAAAACGGCACTTCTCCCATTTTAGGATAACCCCACACATGCTTGCAGGATTTTCAGCTTGAAATATTCCAAATCGAGGAATCCGTAAGCTCTTCGCTTGATGATGTTGATCTTTGCTTGGTGTTGAACGCTTCGCTCGCTGCATTGGTGAGCCGATACCTGAAGTAATTCACGATGCCGTCGAGATAGGTCGTGATGGTCTTGACGACCGCATCGAATGGCGAAAGGTTTGCTGCTTTAACGTTCGCGAACCACCGTTCTAGTCGTTGCAGCGCAGTTGCTTCGCCCCGTTCCTCGAAGATGTCCAGCGCTTGCTCTTTCAGCAGATACGTCTGGTATAATCGCTCGTTCTCAGCCATTAACGCGGTCAACGTCTCCCGCTTTTCCTCATCCAGCTTCTTCCCCCGCTTCAGGATCAGGAACCGTTTCTTTTTGAACTTCTTACGCGTTGCTGCGTCGGCTTTCTCGAATTCCTGCTTGCTTAAGGTGTCCACCGCGTCAGTTATCTTCTTTGCGACGTGGAAAAGATCATAGACGATCTCAGCGTGCGTGTGTTCGCGTATTGAGGCGATATAAGGATCGCACATGTCGAAGACGCAGACCTCGATGCGCACACACTTTTCGGCTCCAAGTTTGGTGAAGAAAGCATCGAGCATTTCCTTTTTCCGCCTCTGACCGACCCAGATAACCTTACCGAGGTCTACGTCACGGACTATCGTGAGATAGCTATGGCCCTTTTCGTACGCGACTTCATCGATGCCAAACCTCCTCGGATTCAACTCGTCGAGCCCCGTGACAAGCTGGCTCAGGTACTTCTTGTCGATCCGTTTCGCCGCCTTCCAGTCGATCTCTGCCACCGAGGCGGCATCGGTGAGCGTCATCTTCGCACAGAGTAGGCTCACCTAGTCCTCAAACCGCTTGGTGTAGAGGCTGTACTTGTCTACAAAGCCCCGATTCTCAACGCCACGATAGCCACATCGGCATCGTATCTTCCGTTCATCGAAGACGAGAAAGCACTTCTTCGAGCCGATATCGAGGTCTCGGATTCTGCGGCGATAAGAATCTTCAAGAGAAGAGCATCGTCTCCGGCAGATCGGACAGTCTCCGGTTCTGCGTGTGCAGTTCAATACCCGCGTTATCCCCTGCTCATCCTCGCGGAGATCGCAAAGCTTATCTTATATCCGCGGAAATTGAAGAGGTTTCTGAATAGGCGAGCGAGCTTCATTCAAGGCATATCTTCGTCAAATAAGTTATCTCGCTGAAGTTTTATCTCCTCTGCTCATTCCTAACGTTGGAGAAGAACCCTAACAATTTACCCCTCCGAGCCAACGCCACCTCCGCCGTTTCCACATTTTTTGAGGTTACCGAATCCCTCGGTTATGGCGCCGCGTATGACGTTAAGATCTTTTTTTGATGAATAGGTGTTACTGGCTGCCACACCTTTGAGCAAGCGAACCGAATCGGCTGCAATACTGGTGCAAGCAAAAACGCAACCGCAGAACGATCGTCATCGTCGATACTAACCAACCGCTTAACCTCGTAACGTCGCCTCAATTAATCGCCACCTCAAAACTCAAACAGTAAATTATAGTATAGTCTTGAAAGTATAAATAAGATGAGGCTCCATTAGGCTACATTATGAGACGAACGACGACGCCAAAGCGGAAAGAGCATATCACGATCTGGCTCGAGCGAGAGCAGTTGGACTATCTGGACGAGCTGGTGGATCGCGGTGCATTTGAAAACAGGAGTCAAGCGATACGGCATGCGGTCAGGTCCTTCATAAAAATGGAGAAAGGCCTGGTAAAAATCATCGACGGTGGCAGCATCTGACTGAATACGAGCTACGCCTGGGCTACCGTACCGCTTTCCTGTACTAACCGGTCTACGCAGTATGGTAACGACAAAGCCCTCGAGTATCCGGTTCGTCAGTCCAACCCACGAGTTCCAACGCTACTTCAGGTTGTAGGCCACCGCAGCGACGCCGTAAGCTTCGTTCGTCGCATCCTCCGCCATGACCACGTCGTTCCTCACAATCCAGACCGTTAATGTCCTTTCCGAATCATCCTGCTTCTCTACGGAAGCGGAGATTGACTCTTTTGCGTCCGGGAAGGAAATCGTCTTCGCGCCCGTACCGCTTATGGCGATTGTCCTGCCTACATCGCTGTAAGTGCCGCGCCAGTCGCCTTCGTAGCCGACCTGTATCTTGATGTCCTGCGGTACGACTTTTGGCAGTTGTGCCACGGGAAGCTGCTCTCCGAAATATACCGCGTTCGTTGTGACGATTGCGATTACCACAATGAGCCCCACTATGACGACTGCGAGCCTGACTAATGGCTCATCAAAAAAAGACTCTTTATCCATTTCGGGATCACCTCCTTATTTTTTACGAATTAGCACTTGGTTGTTTTGCTGTGTATTTAAAACTATTTATTTCTTTAGCTATAGCCGCAAACATTTTCTAATATCAATTAATTTTTAACCACGCATTATGAAACTTATAGTAAACCTCAGTCACCGTGAAAAGAAAATGAGTGAAACGATCTTTTGAGCAATTTAAGTATTACAATCGATCGTTGGGCGCTTTTTATTCGGTATTCAGCCGCTCAACCACGTCCTCAGGTTTTGTTACCACTACGGCGCCCTTATCCTTGAGTGCGATGATCTGTTTCGTAGCTGCGCCATCGGTAAAATCACGCTTTTCTATTGGCTCGGTTTCGACGATTATAACCTTTTTCCCCCGCTGCTCCAAAGCCACCTCTGCCGCTTCCACATTTTTAAGGTTACCGAACCCCACGGGGCTATTGCAGAGCACCACGACGTCCGCGTTCTCGATCTGCGTGATATGCGCGTTAAAAGCGTCTTCAGTTATCGGTGAGAACGGCGCTTCGGTCACAACAGGAATGTTCAAGAGTTGCGCAACTTCGTGATCGGTATCAAGAAGATTTACGACGCCTGCAGTCACGTTGTACCCATTCTCCGAAAGGAGATACATCAACGATGCACCCACGCCACCACCGCAGATCAGATGAACGGTGATCTCGTTGTTTTTCCGTGCTGCTTCCGTTTGCAATTTCATCGATGAAGGAACCGGTGAGACATAGCACTGGTTCGTTACCTCGTGCCGTTTCACAATGACATTTGCACCGAAGGCGGTTTTGATGTTCGCTGCCGTTAACACCTCGTATTGCGAGCCCATCGCGATGATTGCGCCCTTACGTAACAGCACTAACCGATCGCAGTACTGCGCGGCTAAATTGAGGTCGTGGATAACGGCAATGACAATCAAGCCTTCATGCGTGGTCAGGTGCTTGAGCAGCTCCATTATTTCGATTTGATAATTGATATCGAGATGCGACGTTGGTTCGTCGAGTAGGAGCACCTTCGGCTCTTGCGTTAACGCGCGTGCAATGATCACCAGCTGGCGTTCACCGCCGCTCAACTCCGTAACAGGCCGTTCAGCCAGCTGCCAGCAATTGGTTAGCTTCATGCACCGCCGTGCGATCGCTATATCCTTTTCACTCTCCAGTTCTAACCGTCCCAGATGCGGGTTCCGGCCCATGAGCACAATGTCCAACGCCGAGAAGTCGAATTGCACATTAGTATCCTGTGGAACCGCCGCGAACTTCCGTGAAAACTCCTTGTCCGTCATCTGCAAGACTTCTTTATCGTCTAATAAGATCGCACCTGTCTTCGGCTTCAGAATACGCGCAATAGTACGCAACAACGTCGTTTTGCCCGAGCCGTTCGGCCCGATGATGCCTAACAGTTCGCCTTGGGCTGCGCTGAAATCCACGCCCTCCAGTACCTTCACGCTGCCGTAGTACGCATCCACGTCCTTTATCTCTAACGCCATCGTCACGTCACTCACGTTCCTTTCGTTTCGTTACCTTAACGCTCCCGCGATATCTAAGAACCACGTGCCATCGCGCGCAATCTTTTTTGTATCGGTAAGCACAATGCCGCGTTTGAAGAGCGGCCCGTTAGTAACGAAAGTGTGATATTCGCCCGATTCACCACAGGGATGAATATCAAGCTGTGTTATGTCATTAATAAACGTCAGGTCAATTCTCCTGCCCAGCCACTGCTCGCCCAGTGTGGTTGCAATGACGTACGCCTCAAAGTCTTCGTCAACGAATTCACGCATGAGTTCCTCAGGGCGCAGTCCCCAGAGTGGTGAGATGGGTTCTATTCCCATTTCGCTACAAATTTGCTCCGTCCACGCTCGATGCTCCGCGATGTCAATATCGCCAAAAACACCGCCTTCCACACCCGTTGTCTTTAACGTTGCCACCGCATCCTTCATATTACGCTCGTATTCGCCCCAGGTGGTTTTCACCTGAACGATCGGGATGCCAAGCGCTTCTGCTTGCAGCCTTACCAAATATGCGGGAACTCCATGCGACCGTGACCGCTTTCCGTCTTCGTCCACGAAATTGAGTAAGTACGCAACCTCAAAACCGCTCAGCATCGCTTGGTAGCACGCCAGAGCACTTTCCTTCCCGCCACTCCACGATGCGAACACCTTCATCTTTCTTGAGTCTCTCTTACTCATCCTTTGACTTCGTTATCGCTATCTTCACCATCGCAGGCCGTATGACCTTGCCACGGAATTGATAGCCCTTTCTTAGCACTTCGATCACGGTATCTTCAGGCTGATCTTCGACAGCATCCTTTGCCACAACTTCGTGCCTGAACGGGTCAAAGTGCTCGCCTTCTGCTTCTATCTCTTCGAGCCCCTCACGTTTCAAAAGCTCATTGATCTGCTTCACAGTCATCTCGACCCCTTTTACCAGCCCTTCAGAATTGTTATTCTCCTTCGCATGTCCTATCGCAACGTCCAAAGCGTCTTTGATTGGTAGCAAATCGAGTAAAAAGCATTCGCGGAGACAAGTGCCAAATTCTTGCTTTTCCTTCTCCGTTCGCCGCTTATAATTCTCAAAATCAGCCTTCAGGTATTGCAACGAGGTTAAATATTCCTCTTCCTTGCCGGTCGATCGGTCCTCCGCTTTTTTACGCTTCTCTGCTAGCTCCTCTTCCAGAATCTCCACAGCATCTCCGATTGCATCCAGCTTTTCCTCAGTCAGCTTTTTTTTATCTGCGAGCATCTCCTGTATGCGTTCCAGCTCCTTCGCGATGCCGCCTAGCTCGCCCTTGACGCACGTCAGGTCGCTCAATTCTGCGTCAACCGTTTTGCTACACGCTTCGACACTCGCGGACAAGCGGTCTATGCGATCCTCAAAGTCCTTTTTCCTTTCCGTTCCCTTCCCTTTCATGTTCCATCAAGAATAATGCCTTACAAGAAACAGTATATTCTTTACGTAACTTTCCTTTTTAAATTTGATACATACCATGTTCGTCGGTATAGATGTGGGAGGAGCGAATACGAAAATTGCCACGTCAGACGGCTTCGTCGATTCGCTGTACGCGCCGTTATGGCAGCATAAGGAGTGCCTTTACGAGGTGCTGCCAGAAGTGAACCATCGGTTTGGAGCCAAGATAGAGTCGGTCGGCGCGGTAATGACCGGCGAACTCAGCGACTGCTTCGAAACGAAACGAGACGGCGTTTTACACATTAAAAACGCACTTGTCACGGCATTTGAAGCTCCGCTCTTCTTTGACAAGCATGGTACGTTCAAAGACGGTTCTGCGGTCGATGAGGATCCTCTGTCATTCGCAGCGACCAACTGGCTCGCATCGGCAACGCTCGTCGCTGAGCAGTATCGGGAGGCAATCTTTGTTGACCTCGGCAGCACGACAACCGACGTAATCCCCATAGTAAACGGTGCAATAAAAGCGCGGAAAACAGACCTTGAACGACTGAAAACTGGCGAACTAATTTATTCAGGGATTTTACGAACCAATATTGCCGCACTGCTGAATCAAATCGCTCTTGGAGACTATGGAGCGACCTGTAGTGCCTCCTCAGAACTCTTCGCAATAACGGCCGATGCGTACCTCGTGCTTGGCCACATAAAAGAGGTTGATTACAGTTGCAGCAGTCCAAACAGTTATGCTTTTCCGGGTCGTGAAAAGGAGGAGAAAAGCCGACTGAGTGCGCTACGAAGACTCGCCAGGGTGGTCTGTAGCGATCTCGAAGAGTTAGGGGAGGATAGCGCAGTTGCAATTGCCGAGCAGGTGAAGAACGTTCAGATAGCGGAGTTAAAAACCTCTTTAGGAAGATTAAAAGATAAATACGGCTCGGAATTGGTGGTGGCAGCAGGAACAGGTGATTTCATCGTACAGGAAGCTGCCGATTCGGTGGCTATGCAGTTTGTTTCGCTTGCTTCTCGTTACGGGAAGGACGTTGCAGCCACGTTCCCTGCTTATGCGGTGGCGAAGCTTTTAGAAAAGGATTTCGAAAAGAACAAGAACAAGAACAAGGGGTAAAAAGTGATGCGTGTCGTAGCTCTCACCGGAGGAGTGGCAAGTGGCAAGAGCCTCGTGCTCCAGCAATTCATGAAACTCGGCGCTTACACGATCGATTGTGACGTGCTCAGCAGAGAAGTTGTGATACCGTGTTCGAAAGCGTGGTGGGCGATCGTGCGGTTCTTTGGCACCGATATCCTGAGAAACGATTTAGCGGTAGACCGTAAGAAGCTGCGTGAGATCGTGTTCAGCGATGCTCAGAAACGGGCGGCGTTAGAGACGATCGTCCATCCGGAAGTACGAACGAAGTGCCGAGAACGGATAGCAGCGATAAAGGCGATTGAACCAGACCCTAATGCGCTCGTTGTGGTTGATGTCCCGCTGCTGATAGAGTCGGGCTGGCAAAAGGATTTCGATACCGTCATTATCGTTTATGTCAGCGAGGCGACGCAGATAAAGCGGTTAATGGCACGAGACGGGATATCGAAAGAGGCGGCAGAAGAGCTACTCGCGGTCTTACAAATGCCGCTGCAGGAGAAGTTGCACTTCGCCGATTCCGTCATAACGAACGAAGGCACGCGTGAGGAAACGGAGAAACAGGTGCGGAAGGTATTTACGGCACTTTCGCCCTAACTACATACCTCCGATTCGGGTACTTGCTGCGCCTATTTCGGTAAGCACAAACATATCGACCTCATCGGCTAACTCAGCAAAACGGTCCTTAAACTCACTTATTTTGTCCCGTATGTCCTGTCCTACCCCCGCAGCATCGAGCTTGTCTGTGAGATCCACCTCTTTATGGTAAATGTCGTCAATCAGCACGAAAATACGCGTTCTTCTGGCTCTAAACTCGCCTAAATCACCCATAACGTCCTTGTCTTGCTTATATTTTGCCAGAATGGCACCCCACTCGTTGAAAATCGCGTCACTTTCTGCTAAAAACTCATCGAGTGTTTTCAAAAAGACTCTTGAGATGAACGGACCTTCCTCTTCTTCTGACATCGGTCTGTAATACGGAATGATATGTTCTAATCTTAAATAGTTTTTGATTTTATTAGCGGTACCATAGCTACGTTGTTCAAAAAGGCATCCAATCTACTTTGTTCTATTCTACTCATCCTGCTCAATTGCTTCTATCTCTCGCACATCTACCGCGACACCTTTACGCGCGGCGACCATCTCCCAGCCGCTCATCTTCGCTCTTCCGACCCCAAACGCCTTCGTACCGATAACCATAACCTCGTCATTCACTCGTATATCTTCACCAGCATTTACAACGCCCGGTGCTAATATCGATCCTTTCGGCAGGAAATCGCCGATGTGCACCGTATACGAAGACAGAAACTTTTCGATCCGACGAGCGCCCTTCAACGTGAGCACGACAAGCCCATATGCCGGTACGATGCGTGCAAGGACATCGCCATGCACACTGAGCTTGTACCGGGGGAACTTCCCGGCTATTTTCAGGCGTTCTCCTTCCTGTGGCGATACAAGCGCGGTTCCCGCACCGAGACAAAACTGATAATCAGCCATTGCCCTGAGCATATCCGATTTCTTCTCAAAGCTCGTCAACCGTTTTGTGTCGCTACACAGCTCGGCTATTTGCTCTTTCAGCCGATTCAATGCTTCTCTTGATGTTACGTCCTCGCCGTCCTCACACGTGTACACCACGTTTATTCCCAGCTCCTCCGCAACACCTGAGCAGAGCTCTTTATACGCGCCGCTGAGATGCGCTACTATATACTCGTACGTCTTCGCGTTCCGTTCAAGATAGCCACGCAAGCACGAGGACACCCACGCACGCTCTTCCGCATCCCAGTAGCCCGTAACGGGAATATCGTAGAACGCTGCAGGATAGAGTAATTCCAGTTCGCGTGGCACAACACCAAGCGGCGAGGTCAGGATAATCTCATGAATCTCTCCGCTATACTGCCCAACCGCTTCGCTGAACTTCACATGCGAGGGCGACAGCGAATACGGTTTCCGTGCGGAACAGGGCAAGAGCAGCAAAACCTGCCGTTTCGGAGGTTCGTAGCGTTCCCGCACGCGACTCGCAAATCGCGTCACTTCTAGCCTCTTCAACGATTCCATGGTATTTGCCATCATCCCGTGGTTGCGCGCAACGGGCGTTCGGTGCTCGAAATACGCCGCTTCCTCAAGGTCCAAAAGGCGTAACACTGCGGTGAAAAATGGTGAGGATCGTACTTTCAGTTCCACGTACTCACGCAACGTGCCTGACCGAATATGCTCCCGTACTTTCTTCAGCTCCTTCTCCAGCAGCAGCGTATTGTGCTCCGCTAACAACGCAGCCCGCTCCTTGCTCTCCTTTTCCTGCAACTCGTCCGCACCTAACGAAGCGCACACACGACACGTGCACGGTAACTCTTCTAATTCTGTTAGATCGACGGCACCTTCCTCCGTGTGGTACAGGCCCTGGTAGCCCTGTAGCACAGCATTCGTGTCGTCGATGATATCAATGCCCATGTAAACCAGCAGTGCCGCATTTTCCGCGGTCGCGATTGCCGGAGCCCATAACGCAACGTCAGGCGGGATCGCGGTGCGCGCGGCAATAATCCTGCGCACAAACTCCTTTTGACTGTAAAGCAAAGCAGACGCGAAAGAGAGCACGTAGCAATCGACAGCTAAGGAAGGAATTGCCTCGTGTACCTTGGTAAATAACGGATGTATTTCTGGAAGGAGCACCGTGCCGCGTGGATGGTCGTGTAAATCTTCCTGAAGCAAATCGCTGAAGTTCGTATCTTCTACTGAAAGCACCTCAAAGCCTTCTTTACCGCTGCTCAACGACTCAACGTGGAACAGCAGCGGTGTGTGCTTCTTTTCACCGTTCGCCGATAGAAGACCAATGCGAGCCGCACCGTCTCTCCTTCTCACTTCGTAAAATCTGCTCATCGTGCAATTATTAAAACTTTCATCAAAAACAACTTTCTTTGGTAAAGCATCCTTTTTAAAGAAAGTGTTTTTATCGCTTTTGAAGCTTCAATGCTAAACGTGACCCTCTGTTCTCACCACGGGATCAAGTTTGGATTATTGTTGAACAAAACAGTCCCTTGATGAGTTGGGGGGGTGCCTGAGACGTTTACCGGCAAAGGAGGAAGGTTACCACTGGGGTTATCGAAAAATAAAAGACGTAGCTGGCTTATGGTGCTATTTGGAATGGTTTTTGTATACAACAAATAATTATTAATAGATTATAACAATTATACAATCATTATTTATACGAGGTAAGAACTAATAGAAGAAAAAGGAGAAAATCATGTCAAAAGAGCATCATTTATTCATTAGTCACTCATGGGCGTATGGGAAAGAATATGAAAATTTAATCAGTAAACTTAAAGAAAGACCAAACTTTAAATTTTCAAACTATTCCATTCCCAAAGATGATCCAATTCATACATCAGGCACTGACAAGGAACTAAAAGAAGCAATTGAGCGGAAAATGAAGCCCTGTGGAGCAATCATCATTCTTGCAGGAGTTTACGCCACATATAGTAAATGGATCAATAAAGAAATTGCTATTGCTCAGAAGTATAACAAGCCAATTCTAGCAATAGAACCTTGGGCATCTGAGAAGACATCTACAGTTGTAAAGGGTGCTGCAAGCAAGATAGTTAAATGGAATACGGAATCAATAATATCGGCAATAAGGGAGTTGGATTGAACTGAGAAAAGCACTTGTAGTTGGTATTAATAATTATCCAAAAGCAGAACTCTCAGGGGCGGTCAGAGATGCTACAGATATAGCTAATGTTTTAGAAATACATGGAGATGGTTCTCCAAATTTTGATATAAAAGTCATTACAGATCCACCTGATACAATCACGAAGGCACTGTTACGAGAGAGAATAGAAGCTCTTTTTAAAGGGAAAAGTGACATTTCTCTGTTATATTTTTCAGGGCATGGTTTTGTTAATAGCTTAGGTGGATATATCGTTACTCCCGATTACCAAAGATATGATGAAGGAATATCAATGGATGATATTCTGAAATATGCCAACGATTCCGAGGCTCGTGACAAAATTATAATTTTAGATTGTTGTTATTCTGGCGCATTTGGCTCTCCTCAACTTACAGGTGGCTATTCAGCATTAGGAGAAGGGGTAACTGTATTGACTGCAAGTAAAGAGGATGAATCTGCTATAGAAATTGGAGGAAGAGGCGTTTTTACTGCCTTGTTAATTGATGCGCTTCAGGGAGGTTCTGCGGATTTGCGTGGTCACATCACACCTGGAAGTATATATTCTTACATTGACAGTGCTCTTGGGCCTTGGGATCAGCGTCCTGTATTTAAGACAAATGTCTCGACATTTATCTCATTGCGTCATATATCCCCCCCTGTTCCATTAGAAATCTTACGAAAACTCAAAGAATATTTTGAATCACCTACCAATGAATACAACTTAGATCCGTCTTACGAATTTACAGATGATTCGGCCATTGATGAACATGTTGAAATATTCAAAAATTTACAGAAATTCGAGTCAGTTGGTTTGGTTGTTCCAGTTGGAGAAGAACATATGTATTTTGCTGCTGTGAATAGCAAAAGTTGCAGGTTGACAGCATTAGGATATCAATATTGGCGCCTGGTAAAAGAAAATAAAATTTAGCATAACCAATCGCTGCACTGGACAGCAATTCCGCTGCGCTCCATTGCTGCCAGTGAGCTTTGTCGTTAGGCACTGAGGACTTTGTTGGTGGAAGCACTCGCCAAGGATATTCTTGAGCAATAGTCACTTCGATAGTAATTAACCCAGTCATCCTTCCAAATACTTTTCCACACCCTTGTAATCAAACTCTTCCACGTCCAGCACGTTCTTGATGAAGTTAAACAACTTCCTTCTCGTTTCGAGTGAGATATTCGGGTACCAGACCGGTGATGCTACAACGAGCCCGCGGAACGCGAAGAACGGCTGGATCACCCTTAACAATTCATCATCACCCGTCTTTTCGAGGTACGTATCAAAGAACAGCTCGAATAACTCCCGGAAATCCTTATCAATCTCCGTACCGTTGGTTTTGAGCAGCCCGAAGAAGAGATAGTTGATCGTCATCGCGGTAACGTCGTCAGCAGCTTCGCCCCATTCGCCCCGGCTGCGATCGAGCACCGTAAAATCTATTCCTTCACGGAACATTACGTTCCACGGATGGAAATCGCCGTGCACCATGCACAGCCTCGTCGTTCGCTCCTTCAACCTCCAGCGCCAGTCGATACAACGCTTCTCTATCGTCTTCAGCTCGTCGTTTGAAATGAACTCATTACCTGGCGGATAACTGTCCGTCAGCCCGAAGATGCATTCGCTATGCCCCACCAATTCCCGGATCCGTCGTATATACAATCCGGCATAATCGCTCTTAACCGCGTGAATATCTGCCAGATAGGAAGCCAGCGCAGATACTCTTTCCTTATCTAACTCGCGCAGGCTGCCTCCGTCTCGTAACCGGTTCAGATCGTTAACATATTCCGAGCCTTCCACCTTATCGCAGACGATAAAAAACTCCTCGGCATCGCGTGCCGATGCCATCCGGCCGTCCTTCGTAAGGTACCCGACATCGAGCGATTTGACATGCTTCGGCAGCGTATTAAACGCATGATGCTGCCAGATCAATATTTGCGCACGGTCAGCGAAATGGTCATGCCCAAACGTATCGCCCTTCATCGTCGAGATGACCACTTCCTTTATGTTGCCGTCGCCCGTCTCAAACGTAACAAAGTACGGCTTGCCGTATCCAAACCCTTTTATCTCTTGCTGCTCTGTGCCCTCTGCTGACGCAGACTCCAAACCCAGCTCCGTTACGCTTATGAGATTAACCGGCGCGCCAAACGTGCGCTCCAAATACTCCTTTAGTTTCTCTGTCATCAGTACCAAAGGTAACTTTTATATCCTGCCCTCTTATATATATCTT
>CAYUEX010000057.1:0-12415 GCA_964443855.1 uncultured Halobacteria archaeon
GTATGTAATGCAAATGAGAGTTGCGGTTGTAGGAGGCGGTATTTCTGGTATCTCCGCGGCACGCGATCTTGCAAATTCCGGGTTCACAGTATATTTAATCGAGAAGAACCGGGATTTGGGAGGTAAGATGTCTGAGCTTGCGGAATGCAAGGCTGGCTTATCTCCGTGGATCGCAGATGTTGAAAACCACTTTAATATAGAACTTTTGTTATCACGTGAGGTGGAGTCGCTAACGGGATCAGCAGGCAATTTCACCTTAAAAGTCTCCGGGAAGGAGATAGACGTTGCGAGCATCGTGTTAGCACCGGGATACGATATCTTCGAGAACGTTTCTCAGAGTTATGCGATCGATCACCCGGATGTCGTGACCGCTCTGGAGTTTGAACGCATGCTCAGGGCTTCTACGAAGACCGGAAGATTGACGAGACCATCAAATGGAGAGCGTGTGAAAAGGATAGGTTTTCTCCAGTGTGTTGGATCACGCTGCACCGAGAATGAGCTTTGTTCATCCGTTTGCTGCGCGTACACGGCGAAAGAGGCAAAGATAATAAAGCAGCGGTTCCCGGATGTTGACGTGTACATCTTCTACATGGATGTACGGGTATTTGGCAAGGACGTGGAATTGATTGATGAGATAACGAACGATTATAACGTCAAATACCTACGGTCACGAGTCCCCGAGGTCATCCCTGAAGAAGAATCCTTAACGGTAAAGTTCGAAAATTTTGAAAAAGGAACGCTTGGACGGTTAGATCTTGACATGGTTGTTCTTGCCGTTGGGCTTCGACCGTCACCATCCGTTAGTAAGCTCGCGGAAATAACGGGCGTCAAAACAGACAGATTTGGCTACATTGAGACGAGCTTTACGAATCCGCTAGTAACAAACGTACCCGGTATTTTTGTTTGTGGCACCGCTCAGGCGCCGATGAAAGTGCAGGAAAGCGTAGCTCAGGGAAGCGCGGCAGCTTTAAAAGCATCACATTTCTCTGAGCGAGCCAAAAGCGCAGAAAATGATTGGGATGTTATCGCGGCGGGTGAAGAAACGCCACGCATAGGAGTCTTTATATGCGGCTGTGAAGGCGAGATCGGCAATACGGTGGACATCCCTGCGCTGGTTGCACGAATGAAAAATCTACCAGGGGTTGTTTACATAACCGGCGAGCTGAATACCTGTGAAGATGCGAAGACTGCGATAGAGCGAGGAATAGTGGATCAAAGGCTGAATAGGATCGTATTTGCCGGCTGTACACCACGAGGTCACGAAATTATGTTTCGAAATGCGTGCGCGAAGGCCGGGTTGAATCCCTATTTGCTCGAGATGGCAAACATACGGGAGCACTGTGCATGGGTGCACGAGCGGGAAGTAGCGACTACGGTAGCTGAGGAACTTATTGCGATGGCCGTTGAGCGCGCGCGACACCTTGAAGAACTGCCCAACGAGCGCTATCCGGTGACACCGAAGGCGCTGGTCATCGGTGGCGGCGCATCAGGAATGACTGCAGCGCTTGATATCGCAACCGCGGGGTATGACGTTTATCTTGTGGAGAGAGAGCCGGAACTGGGCGGATTACTGAATACCATCACGGAAGTACTCACCGGTGAAAGTGCTTCTGACGTTTTAAACAGCCTTGTTGCGCAAATAAAGGGTAATGATCGGGTAACGGTGTACACCAATGCGGACGTGGCGGATGTGTGGGGCAGACCCGGGGAATTTAAGGCACGAATACGAGGCGAGCGCGTTGATGAAGAGATAGCTTTTGGCGTTGCTATACTCGCAACGGTGGCGAAAGAATCGTTACCTGAAGGATATCTCGGCTATGGGTACGATAAAAACGTGGTGACGCAATCTGAGTTTGCGACGATGCTGAGAGCCGGTGCTGTGGATGCAAACGCCATTGTTATGATTCAAGATGGAACGCCTGGCGAAGGGGTGTATAAAAAGCAGTACAGCATCAAAGTGGTGCGAAATGCGTTAACAATGAAGGAGCACAAGCCGGAGTCAAATGTATTCGTACTCTGCCAGAACATCAAGACGTACGGTAAATGGGAATTGCTCTATCGAGAAGCGCGAGAAAGAGGCGTTATATTCCTCAGATACGATAAGGAGCGCCCACCGGACTTAAAAGACGGGATTATTTCAGTTCATGAGGTTATTTTTAACGATGAAATACAGATAAAACCGGATCTGGTCGTGCTGAGCACGCTGATGAAACCGTATGAAGGGAATGAGCACCTGAGTGCGTTGTTCAAGATACCACTGAACGACCATGGATTCTTCGTGGAAGCGCGTGAGCGGCCGAGGATGAACCTGACACCGGTTGAGACGCCTAATAAAGGTGTTTTCATCTGCGGTTCGGCTATTTACCCTACACTGCTGGACGAATGCATTGTACAAGCTGGTGCAGCAGCATCACGGGCTTGCGGCATCCTTTCCAAAGATCACATGGCCGTAGAGCCGCTCGCAGCTCATGTGGACGAAACGCTTTGCAGAGGCTGTGGCATCTGCGAACAGCTCTGTGAGTACCGTGCTATAACACTCGAAGAGTCAAACGGGATATTTGTATCCGTGGTGAACGAAGCGTTATGCACGGGCTGCGGCGCTTGTGCTGTCGCGTGCCCTGCCCGAGCGATACAATGCAAATATTTCGATTTAAAGCAGATAACATCAATGATCGAGACGACTGTATAGGATAGGAACCCTTATGGACGAGAACGACGAGCCGAGGATACTGGTATTCTGCTGTAACTGGTGCGCGTATGCAAGCACCGATGTAGCAGGGACAGCACGGCTTCACTACCCTCCAGGGGTGCGGATCATACGCGTGATGTGTTCCGGTCGTGTAGATCCGTATTTCATACTCAAAGCTTTCGAGCACGGGTTTGACGGCGTTATGATTGCCGCATGCCACATCGGAGACTGCCATTACCTCACCGGTAACGAGAGAGCTGAGCGCCGGGTTCAAATGCTCAAGGAATTACTCGGCGTTATCGGTATTGAACCAGAACGATTGAAACTCTCGTTTATCTCCGCATCAGAAGGTGGAAAGTTTGCCACGGTAGTAACGGAATTCGCCGATGACTTAAAGCGCATTGGGCTGAATCAGATCAAGGTACTAAAGCCAGAAGGCGAAATAGAAGATTTAAACGCCATTATCGCCGATACCGAAGTGTATTATTGTGCTGAATGCGGAAAATGCACGTCAATTTGTCCTGTATCTGAAGTAAAGGCTTTTTCTCCGCGCGTTACGGTTGGCAACGCCATTTTTGGCTTTGACGATGATGTGGAACAAGTTGCATTTGATTGTCTTACCTGCGGGCGCTGCAAGGATGTGTGCCCTGCAGTAGTGGATTATCCGGAATTTACGAGACGATTGCGGCGAAGGATGCTCATAGAAGGCTACGAATCACGACCAACTCATGGTAATCTTTTCGTTTCCTCTGCACGCATAATGGCACAGACAGAAGTAGACGGCAGGTTGAGAAGAGCCCTGTTTGACGGGCTAAAAACGAGTTCAAAGGGTGATGTGGTCTACTTTACGGGATGCGCACCGCTGTACCGTTTCCTCTTCAAGGAGACGGGATGCTCGCTGGATACGCCTCTGGAACGTATAGGCGACGAAGTCGCAAACATACCGAGGGATGCGGTATTTCTGATGAATAAGGCCGGCGTGACACCGGTGATAATGGAGCGTGAGAAGTGCTGTGGCCATGACCTCTACTGGATTGGTGACGACGAGACCTTCGAGGTGCTTGCGAACTACAATGTCAGGCTCATGAAGGAAACTGGTGCGAAACGCGTTGTATGCTCATGCCCTGAAGGGTATTGGATAATGAAGCAGAAATATCCTGAAGTCACCGACTTTGATCTCGAAGTAGTACATATCTCAGAATTTTTTAAAGAGCTGGTAGAAAAAGGAGAATTGGTACTGAGTTCTGGTGAAAACGGGCAGGAGCCACGGAAGAGAGTCACCTATCAGGACCCATGCAGGCTTGGCAAATATCTCGGTGTGTATGATGCACCACGGTTCTTACTCGAGGAAGCAGGATTTGAGATCGCGGAGATGGCGCATTCACGCGAGATAGCGAACTGCTGTGGCGGTCCAAACGCGTGGGTGGGCTGCGGCAGTGCAAACCGAATGATGCAACTGAACCGATTGGAGGAAGCAACGGCAACCAAAAGCGAGGTGCTCGTGACTGCGTGCCCAAAATGTCAAGCACACCTGAAATGTGGTCAGTGTGGTGAACTCCCACCTGGTAGAGACGTGGAGATCGAGATAAAGGATTTGGTAACGATCCTTGCGGAAGCGTTGAGGGAGGTGAAATAGATGAAATGGGGCGCGTAGTAGTAATCGGAGGAGGCATAGCGGGCATACAGGCAGCCTTGGATTTGGGCGATCGAGGACACAAGGTAATCCTTGTTGAGAAGAAACCCTCCATCGGTGGCCGAATGGCGCAACTTGACAAGACCTTCCCCACCAATGACTGCTCGATCTGCATCCTCGCACCCAAGATGCTTGAGTGCTTCGATCATCCAAACGTAACGGTAATCACCAACGCAGAAGTGAAAGTTTTGGACGGCTCGGCGGGTAACTACACCGTGACGATAGAAAAGAAGCCCCGGTATGTTGACGAGGACAAATGCACCGGATGCGGCAACTGTGCTTGGGCTTGCCGTCTCAAAGACCGATTTCCCGATGAGTTCAATATGGGACTGGGAAAACGATCCTCAATCTACCTCTATTTCATCCAAGCAGTACCACGTGTCGCGATTATTGACGATGAACACTGTCTCATGCTGACGAAAGGCAAATGCGGGAAATCACCGCCCTGTGTCGATGTGTGTGGACCGAAAGCAATCGATTTCGAGCAGAAGCCCGAAGAGATTGAGGTAGACGCCGATGCGATCATCGTTGCGACAGGCTATGATTTTCTCGACCCGGCACAGTTCAAAGAGTATGGTTACGGAGTCTACAAGAATGTAATAACAGCATTGGAATACGAGCGGCTGATATGCGCAGGAGGGCCGAAAGAGGGGCACCTTCTACGACCTTCAGATGAGCAGATTCCGAAGACCGTCGCTTTTATTCAGTGTGTCGGTATGCGAGATCGAGGTAATTGTCCGTATTGCTGCGTGGTCTGTTGCTTAAATTCTACGAAGAGCTGCATACTTGCCAAGGAACATTATCCTGATATAGAGACGTACGTCCTTTATTCCGAGCTGCGGGCGGTGGGAAAACGATCTCAGGAGTATGTCGACCGAGCACGGAATGAATATGGAATTAGGTACATACGAGGAAGACCAGGGGAGATACTCGAAGATAAAGAGACGAACAACCTATTGATCAAATACGAGAATATAGATTTGGGAAAGATAGAGCGCATGGAAGCCGAACTTGTCGTGCTGAATAACGCGCCCGTACCCAGCACGAGCACAAAAGAGCTTGCGAAGGTTCTGGGAATAGCCGTCAACGAGTGTGGCTTCTTCTCGCCCAAGGATCCGCTTTTCCATCCTATAGAAACGAACAAGGAAGGGATATTTATCATTGGCTTCGCTCAGGGCCCGAAGGACATTCCAGAGAGTGTCGCACAGGCGAGTGCAGCGGCTGCAAAAGCTTCTGAGATCATCAAGCGGAAAGAAAGAGAAGGAGGAGGTGCCGGAAATGACAGCGAAAAATGAGAAGAAGGATGATGAAATACGGATCGGTGTATTCGTTTGCCATTGTGGGACGAACATAGGAGGGGTAGTGGACGTTCCTGCGGTTACCGAATATGCAAAGACGCTGCCACACGTCGTGTATGCGGAGAGAAATCTGTACACCTGTTCCTCGGATGGGATCGATTCGATAAAACGGGCGATCAAGGAGCAGAAGCTAAACCGCGTGGTGGTTGCGGCATGCACGCCGCGGACGCATGAGCCCCTGTTCCGAAAGGCTTGTGAAGATGCCGGGCTCAATAAGTACATCTTCGAGTTCGCGAATATCCGGGACCAGTGCTCGTGGATCCACATGCGAGAGCCGGAGAAGGCGACCGAGAAGAGCAAGGACCTGGTGCGGATGGCGGTAGCAAAAGCTGCGTTGTTAGAGCCACAGGAAGAGAAGAAAGTCGGTGTCGAGCCGAAATCGCTTATTATTGGCGGTGGCATCAGTGGGATGACTGCAGCGTTAAATCTCGCGCGGCAAGGGTTTGACGTGCATTTAATCGAGAAAGAGCGGGAGTTAGGCGGCGCGCTGAGAGGATTTTATACGCTTTATCCAACCTTTATTGACGCTCACAAATTCGTCGATGCCGTCGTTAAGGATGTTGAAGGAGAAGAGAAGATCACTGTATGGACATCGACCACGTTAAAGGACGTTGAGGGCTACGTGGGTAATTTTAACGTGACGATAACCACCGCTGATGGAACCGAAGCGGTTTTGAACGTGGGCACGATCATCGTTGCGATCGGTGCGGACGAATTCAAGCCCGAAGGGTTTTACCATTACAATGGGACCACCATTATCACGCAGGGAGAGTTAGAGGAGCGGTTACGAGCGTATGCAGAAGCAGGAGACTTCTCACCGCTCGGTAAGACGATTGTGATGATACAGTGCGTGGGCGCTCGCGGCAGTAAATACACCTATTGCTCGAAGACCTGCTGCAAGATAGCGTTGAAGAACGCATTGGTAATAAAGGATAACGTGCCCGATGCGCAGATTTACATCCTGAATGACGGCATCAACGTGTACGGCGAATATGAGTTTTTGCTGATTGAATCCCGGGAGCGCGGGATCAAGTTTGTCAAATTCGGGCGTGAAAAGAAGCCGGAAGTCAAGGGTATGGCCGTTCGGGTCTATCACGAAAATATCAGAAAGGATATCGAGATAGATGCAGACGTGATTGTGCTTTCCACACCGCTTATTGCAACCGCTGAGTTCGAGCGGATGTCTAAGATGTTGAAGGTACCACTGGGGCCTGATGGATTTTTCTACGAAGCGCATGTGAAGCTCAGACCGCTGGATTTCGCCACTGATGGGATTTATGTCTGCGGCACGGCTCATGGGCCACGCGATATACCGGAAAGCATAGCGCAAGCCTTAGGTGCCTCGTCACGGGCGTCGATACCCATGGCACGGGGTTTTGTCGTTCCGGAAGCGATAACGCCGGTGGTGGACGAGTCAAAATGCGTGAAGTGCGGAATCTGCGAGGATAAATGCCCCTACGGCGCGTTACGGCTTGGCGAGCAGCTGGAAGTAATCGAAGCGCTGTGTAAGGGCTGCGGGACCTGCGTCGCTGCCTGTCCTACCGGAGCGCTTGACCAGCGGCATTTCAGGAACAAAGAGGTTGGAGCGCAGATAAAGAGTTTCTTCAGTTTATCGTAACATAAAACTTTTCACGAAAGTTTTAAAGGAGAAGTTATGGAAGAGATACTGAAAAGAGTTGCGCAGGGAGAACTAAGCATCGAGGAAGCGCGTAAGGAATTGAAGTCGGAACGTATCAAGGAGCTTAAAGATTTCGCACGGATAGATCTCAGCAGAGCGCAGCGGACGAGCATCCCAGAAATCATCTTCGCAGCGGGCAAAAGTAGTACTGAAGTGGCTGAGATCGCAATAGCACACGCAAGTGCTAAGGGCTTTGCGTTAGTCAGCAGGGCGCGTGAAGAAGATGCTGAAGAGCTGAAAAAGCGTTTAAATGAGGATAGGGACTTAGAGGTTGATTATAATCAGACTGCGCGGACGATACTCGTAAAACGGCCAGGATATGCGTTTGAGAAGCGCGGCAAAATCGGGTTAATTGCTGCGGGCACCGCTGACAGGCCAGTTGCCGAGGAAGCGCGTGTTGTTGCTGAAGTCTGCGGTTGTGAGGTGATAAAGGCGTACGACGTGGGTATTGCGGGCATACATCGGCTCGCCGCGCCGCTTGAAGCTTTGGTAAACGAAGATGTCGCGGTAATAATCGTTGTTGCGGGTATGGAAGGTGCATTACCCTCTGTAGTTGCGGGTCTGGTGGACATGCCGGTAATCGGCGTTCCTACGTCTGTGGGGTATGGTCTTGGCGGCGAGGGCGTTTCCGCACTCCTTTCTATGCTTCAAAGCTGCGCTCCCGGCTTAACAGTGGTAAATATCGACAATGGCGTCGGTGCTGCAACGTTCGCAGCAAAATGCGTGAAGCACCGCAGAAAAAAATAAGGTTATTTTTTTAATCTGAGTGCGTTCCCTTACTTCCTGCGCCTTCTTAAAATAAAAAACATGAAAACAGCAACACCATAAAAACCGCTAAAAGAGTCATCCCCACCTTCAACCGACTTCCTGCTGCCAAGTTGGCAACACTATCCAAGGGGCCTCCATCTCCCAAGTCAGCACTATAACCCCTATCCAAAATTTCCTTTAAATCCGCCTCAAAAGAAGGAAACGTGAAAGAGAAGTCACCACTTCTTCGTAAAGTCATATCCAGTTAGTTAACTCAAAAATCACAAGTCAACTGCAGAATAATCAAAATTCTTCTTGATTGTATTTCTTACCGACTCATAATATATTCTTGTTCTCTCTAAATCTTCAATTCTATGTTTCTGTTTCAATCAATCGTTGTATTCACCAATGTTTCGAGGCTTTTGCCATGCATATTCCTACTTCTGAAGGTGCGAGGCTTCAATCAGCCTTTACGCAGTTTTTTCATGTATCGATTAGAAATACTTAAAGCAATCACTTGTATCTAAATAAATCATCTTTCATAAAACGATACAGAAATAGGACAGAGGTTATAACATAAATGACCACTAAGGAGCCAAAGCCGTTTAAAGACGAAAAAGGGGATGAGGCAAATATAAGCAAAGCGATTGTAGAACTCCTCAAAAAGAAGGATGAAGTGGGGGCGGATAACTTTTTGGACTTTTTAAAGGACAGCGGGCTATTAGAGGGCTTTGAAGAGAAAATCAAACGGAAATATAAACTTAAATAAGGTTTTCACAGGTGAAACCCGAAGCGTCTATGAATGAAGCTTTGAGGACGAATGAGAAAACATTTTCGCTGTTCTATTTCACCTCTCGTACATTCGATTTCCCGTAGGCCTTTTGCACCACGATGACATGCACGTCGGGGTCGGTAACGGTGATTTGACTGGGCGTAATCAGCAGACATTCAGCACCTTTCATTGACGAAATCATCATCTTGTAAATCTCCTCGCGATTCCGCGGGTCCATGTGCAAATCAAACTCGTCGACCGCACGGAAGGGCGACTTCAGCATCTGCTGAATGGAAAGCAGAAACGCCATGATCGACGCTGACCGTTCGCCGCCGCTCTGCGTGTAATAATCGAAGAGCACCGGCTGCGAGCCGCGGAACCCTACGTACAGTTCTAACCCTGCATGCTCGATGTCGCCATCTTCCACATTCACCAGCCGTGCCAAGCCAGTAGCACCGATATCAGCCAGAATACGCTGGAACGAGCTGTTCGCAGACTCCAAAAGGTCGTTTATCGCCGTTCGCCAGGTTTTCTTCCGTGCATCGAGTTCCTTCAGCCCTTCTTGTTTGTTCGCGGCGACGATCTTCGACTTCTCCTGCAATTCTGCAAACACCTTTGAATAATTCGTGTAGATCTCCTCGGTCTCTTCCGGTATTTCGCCAAGAGCCTCGATCTTTGCACCCACCAGCCCGATTTCGTTCTCTATTTCGCTCTGTTTCCGTTCGGTTTCAATCCGATCACCTGCTCTGCGTTTCTGCGATGCTAATTCCACTAATTTCTGGTTCGCACGCGCTCTCTCTGCTTTAATCGCTTTGATTTCGGTTTCGAGCAGCTCTTTTTTGAACTTCAGAACCTCGTCCTTAACGCGGTAGGTCACGTACGTGTCCATCGTTGATTCCAAGCTTCGTTCGAACGTGCCCAGTTTGCTTTTCACCGTGCTTAGTGCCTTGTCCAGTTCCGTTCGCGTGCTTTCAGCCTCTTTCTGCCGTTTCTGAGTGCTCGCTAGCTCGTCATGCAGTCCCCGTGCATTAAACAGCAGCTCGTTCTCATGCAGCAGCTCGGTTAACGTCTCAGCTTTCGTGCGCTCCTTCTCCAGGTGTAAAAGCTCGTAAAAGGATTCTTTCGAATCAATCTGCCACGCATCAAGCTGTTCTCGCCCTGCTTGTATCTTCCCTTTCGTCGCCTCCGTCTCAGCCAGATTGGATTCGAGCGCGTGTTCCTTTACGCGAAGCTGCTCTTCGAGCGCGTGTAACGCCCGCTCCTGTTTGATGACCCGCGCCCATATCACCTCGCGTTTCAACCAGATCCGTTGCGTCTCCAGCTCTTCACGCTGCAGATACTTCTCATGCATCTCTTTCCAGTACCCAAGGCTTTCCTCCGCTCGGCCGAGCAATTCAGACACAGACTCATCCTCGCTAATGATCGATTCAAGCCGGTTCCGCGCTTCTATCACTTTCTCACGATACCGGCTGAAGCCCACCGCCTCTTCCAAGAGTTTGAGCTTCTCCTGCGGCGACGTCAAGCTGAATTGCTCCATCGTGTTCTGATGCATGATGATTAGCATATTGTTCGGATCGATGCCAAACCCTCTGAAGAGCCGCGTAACTTCCTCGTAGCTTATCTGCCGATAATCCGCTTCCCACCAGTAATGGCCGTCGTTCCGCAGGTAGCGTGAGAGCAGGAACGTATCGGCGTCGGAAAAGCGGATTGGTCGTCGGCCGTTCTTCTCCGCGTTATCGAATACCAGCGTAATCCGCGCGATTTCATTGCCACGCCGTATCAAATCTCGCAACCGTTTGCCCCGTTCGGTGTAGATCAGACCCAACGCCACGGAGATTGACAACAGTATCGACGATTTGCCCGCGCCGTTTGGACCTGAAATCAGATTGAGACCGGGCTTCAGCGGTATGCGCGCGTATTCGTAGGACATGAAATTCTCTAAGATTATCTCCTTCAGCCAGATGTTCGCAGTTCCGAGTTCTGTGGTCGTTAGTGTAGGCATTTTGTGCGTTAAATCACAATTCTCACTATATGTTGGGACGTTAAAAGATTAGGTAACAGGAACCAACGATCTTTAACGATCAATTCGAAGACTCAATGCACGTGTTACGCGTAAAGTATTATTATAAACCCGTCTATGTATAAATCATGGTCTTAGCAGGGAAATTATTTCTAGTTGAAGAGGATATTGACTTGCACGGGCTCGCAGCCAAGCTGAAAGGGTTCAAAGCAGAAGAGCGATTACAGGAGGAGAATATAAGCTTGATTACTGAGATCAAGGATCTGCGCTTAGAGGGGGATTCCTTGTACGGCATGTTCATTCGGGATCAACTGCTGGATGTCTACCATCGTGGCGAGCGCGTGCGTGTACCCACCACATCAGAGGCACCGTTCTTCTTCGTCGCCGGCGCGCAGAAACGAGCGAAAAACGGTAGCCAGACGGTGCTGACGATAATGGAGAAGAAAGCGCGGGCCAATAATATCGCCAATCAGTTGAGCAAGATATTGTTCATCACCACGGGCAAGATTGTAGAGGTGCGGATCGAGCCAGCGCGCTTCGAGCGATTTCACGAGGATAATATCGAGGACACCAAAGTCATCTTCTTCGACGATGTGGACATCCCGAATATCAAAAAACTATCCCTTTACGGCTCTACGCTCGGTAATACGTCCGCGTACATCGATAACCTGAAGCACGGCAAGATCTGGTACATCGTCCTGAAATCGAAACGGCACGGCCTTGTGGTGGGTGTCACGAGAAACGGCGTGGTAACGATCTTCAGCAAGGCGACAAAGGACGATTTCATCCAGTACGTGAAGGACGATATTATCGATTTAATCTGATTTGCTTTGAAGACAAAACTTGACTTCAAGCCCATTTATTTTTATCCGCTATCTCTCTTTAATTTATGGAAGATAGAAATGTTGAGTATCTGGACCTTTTGACGACCGTCAACCCAAAGTTACGCGAAAAAGGATGGATGATAACTCCATACATGATAGGGAGGGAAATCGGAAGAATCAGAAAAGCATTGAATCAGAATAATGATGAGGAACTAGAGAATGTATTTTTATTTTACTCGTTAGATCCACTATACCGAGCTTTCTATCTGGCTAGAAACGATTACCTTACCAACCTTAAAAATATCAACGATCTTATCAAATCAGCAACTTTCGAATTTTTAAAAGGTCAATACGAAAGCTCAATATTAATGTTCACCCATTTAGTCGAGCGTTATTTCAGATCGAAATTTACTATTACGCCTGGGAATAGTTGTAAACTTGACACCATCAAATCCAAGCTTACTGAATCTATGGATAAATATAATGGATATTTCAAGGAGAGACATCAGCTATATAATGGCGCAATTGTTGGAATTCTCGAAAATCATCTTTTAAAAAGTTTCAATACTGCTAGCGATGTATTCGAAGCTTTCAATAGACATTGGATATTTCACGGGTTTGGAGAGTTCACAGA
>CAYUEX010000058.1:0-12368 GCA_964443855.1 uncultured Halobacteria archaeon
AGGTTCTATGCACTACTTGGCAAAAATGAAGTAGGCGGATAGATGGTGTGCGAACGTAGTCTGAAGTAACTGGGAATAGTTATCTGAATTCTTGCGAACCTCCGGTGAACTAGAAGCCAATTAAACCCTGTCTCAATTCTTGATAACTGCGTAAGAAATCTTCACCTTTTTCCGTCGTTTTGTACAATGGACTTGCTATCTCAATAAGTCCTCGCTTTTCCAAAAGAGGAATATATCGCTCTATCCGCGTAAAATTGAGATTCGCTCTATATACTATCTCGGTTTTTCGTGCACCGTTTAGTGCTACACGGAGGATATCTCCCATTATTTCCAATTTTCCACGCCGCGTTTCTTTATACATATGTATGTGTATATATATTGTAAATCTAAATAAAGTGGTTTTCGGTTTCCTCCGTTCGTATACTAAAATGGCCTATGCATAATAATCGATAGATAATCCGTTACTACTGTCAAGGTGTATTCCCTCCCTCCGAAGGAGATCCTAATCGAAAGCCACTTAGGTGTTTTTTAACTTCTTCGCAAAAACCGATTTCTGGGGTGAAGGGAAAGTTTCCGTAATCAAACTTGAAAATCGACGGCTCCACCTGTATATTATCGACGAGATAGGGGGAAGAATCTCCTTTGTTTCGAGTGGCTTTTAAGAACAAAGCGCAATCCGAAACTCTTTTGGTCTGGAGGGTTGATAAGTCAAACCGTTTAAAAAAGGTTTAATCAAAAACTAAGCTCTTTTGGTAAAGCTTTTCTCTTTTAAGAAAAGGTTTGTTGATACGGGGGCTGCTCCCTTTTTGTGGTTGGGAAGGTTGATAAGGAGGGTCTGGTTCCTTATGACGGACCCGGCGGGATTCGAACCCGCGATCCCCGGCTTAGAAGGCCGGTGCTTTATCCTAGCTAAGCCACGGGCCCATCTCTTCTCTTTTTGCGCTGGTCGCTATACCCTATATGCACCTACAACTAAAAGAGAAGTTTTATCAGAAGAAAAAAGGTCAATCTAAAAATAGAGAGGTTCAGATAGCAATGCCACCCTCAGAGATAACGCCAATGATGCAGCAGTATTACGAGATAAAAGAGAAATACCGCGATGCAATCGTGCTTTTTCGCGTTGGCGACTTTTATGAAACGTTCGGTGAAGATGCAAAAGTGGCCTCTAAAGAGTTGAACATTGCCTTAACTGCTACGGGCAGGGGCAAAGGTACAGCACGGAAAACACCAATGGCTGGTGTGCCGTTCCATGCCGTAACGCCATACATAAAACAGCTCATCCAAAAGGGCTACAAAGTGGCGATCTGCGAGCAGGTAGAGGATAAAGAAAGCAAGAATATAGAACGGCGTGAGGTCGTACGGCTTATTACCCCCGGTACGATAATTGAAGATTCCTTCCTCGAAGAGCGGGTCAGCAATTATCTCATGTGCATGAATCTCTTAGACGGTAAGGTGGGCATCGCAATCGTTGACGTGTCAACCGGCGAGTTCTCACTGACCGAGTTGGAAGACGACGCAACGCACGCATCGCTGCTCAACGAAGTTGAACGCGTGAAGCCCGCGGAGATGATACTGCCCGATTCGCTTGAAATCGAGCTTGAGCAGGACATCTACACCATCTCTCGTTATGACGATTACTATTTTGATTACAAGACTGCGTATACCACGCTGATAAACCATTTTGGCGTTATATCACTTGATGGCTTTGGCTGCGGCGAGCTTAGGGCAGGAATAACTGCAGCGGGTGCCGTAATCTCGTATCTTCGTGATACACAAAAGAAAGTGCTGTCGCACATCAAACCACTTAAAACCTTCTTCGTTTCCGATTACCTTGTTTTAGACAGTGTTACCGTGCGAAACCTCGAACTCTTCAGTAATATACGCGATGGCACACCGAGAGGGACGCTTATTAGTGTGCTGGACAAAACGCTTACCGGCATGGGTTCACGTCTTCTGAAGAAGAATCTGCAGTTTCCGTTGCTCGACACTGACGAGATAAAAAGGAGACAGGAAGCGGTACAGGAGTTTTATGCTGATATACTTTTACGGGAATCGGTAACGGCTGTCTTCAAGGAGACCTACGATATCGAGCGGATAATAAGCAGAGTATCGTACGGAAACGCGAATGCTCGCGATTTAATTTCGCTCAAGCGGTCGTTACTGCAGATAGATGAGTTACGCGCGATTGTAAAGAAGTGCCGATCGGAAAAGGTGAAACACGCGCTCAGAGCGTTAAAGTCGAATACCTTCTCAATTGTTGTTGATTTGGTAGAACGGAGTATCGTAGAAGAGCCGCCGATAACGGTAAAAGAAGGCGGATTGATCAAGGCGGGTTTTAATACCGAGCTGGACGAGTTGAGAACGATAAAACATGAAGGACGGAAATGGTTAGCGGGATTTGAGGAGCTTGAAAAGGAAAAAACAGGAATAAAATCGCTTAAAGTAGGTTATAACAAGGTCTTTGGGTACTACGTCGAAGTGCGGAAGACGTGGGTGGAGCAGGTGCCGGATTCGTACATACGGAAACAGACGCTTACGGGGGCTGAACGGTATATTACGGAAGATTTGAAGGAGTACGAGGCGAAGGCGTTAAGTGCGGAGGAACGGATAAAGGAACTGGAGTACGAGCTGTTCGAGCAGATACGGAAGGACGTTGCGAAGCGTGCTAAGGAAATACAAGAAGCTGCAAATGCCATTGCTGAATTGGATATGCTCGTGGCGTTCGCGGGCGTTGCAGCAGAAAGTGGCTACTACTGCCCGGAGGTGGACGACAGCGACGAAATAATCATAACCGCGGGACGGCATCCGGTCGTCGAGAAGGAGGTAAAGGGTGGATTTGTGTCGAATGATATTCGAATCGGCAAAAGCAATCGGTTGATGATCATTACCGGGCCGAATATGAGTGGAAAGTCCACGTTCATGCGTCAGACTGCTTTAATCGTGTTGATGGCGCAACTTGGCTCGTTCGTGCCTGCGAAGGCGGCAAAGATCGGCGTTGTAGACCGGATTTTCACGCGGGTAGGCGCGTACGACGACCTTTCAATGGGTCAGAGTTCGTTCATGGTGGAGATGAGCGAAACGGCGAATATCTTGAACAATGCGACAGAACGAAGCCTGATAATTCTTGATGAAATCGGACGAGGCACCAGCACGCTGGATGGCGTGAGTATCGCATGGTCTGTCGGCGAATATGTTTCTGAGCGAATAAAAGCGAAAACGATGTTTGCAACGCACTTTTACGAACTCACGGAGCTTGCTGATATGCTCGATAGCGTAAAATGCTACAATGTGTCGATTAAAGAGGTTGCAGATGAGGTATTTTTTATACGGAAAGTTGTAGAAGGCCAAGGTTCAAAAAGCTACGGAATACAAGTTGCGAAACTCGCGGGCTTGCCTGACGAGGTGATACGATCTGCAAGGAACGTTTTGAAGCGGATGGAAAGCGAGTTGGAAAGCGCAGGGGAAAGGACAGAAGAACGCGAAAAGAAAGTAGTCGTGAAGAAGGAAATTGTCGTACAGGATCACCCCGTAATCGAAGAGTTAAAGACGCTAAACGTGGAGCAGATTTCACCAATAGAGGCGTTAAATTTGCTTTATGCGGTGAAGAAGAAACTCAGTGAATCCCCGTAGACATACGTCTTTGCGCGGGGTGTGATGGTTGCGCATAGGTCTGCCCAGATAATGCGATTGTAATCGCCGAAGCTGAGAAAACAAAGGGTATAATAAGCTATTTAACGCTTCAGGACTTTTTCTTATCATTCTAACATGCATCCCCCTAGAAGAAAATACGAATCGAAGTACAAGCCCTGGTTAGAGCATCGTGGGCATGCGATCTTGGGTGAGGGGCGAGCAAAGCTGCTCCATGAGATTCAAGAATTGGCATCGATCAGAAAGGCTGCGGAAAAGCTTTCTATTCCTTATCGATCTGCGTGGGAGCATATTCGGAAGATAGAGGGAGCGGTAGGCACGCCGGTGGTGAAGACGCATCGAGGCGGTGCACAGGGCGGTGGCGGTGCAGAGCTAACGGAAGAAGGTAAGCGCATTTTACATGAATATAGACGCTATGAGCGCTATTTAGAAGGGTTATCTGCAGATGAGGAATTTTGGGAGGCGCTGCACCTGAAAATAAGCACACGAAACAAAATCGCTGGTGAAGTGAGCAGGCTCCAGAAAGGCGAAATCGCCGCTTCTGTACAGCTCGAAATCGAAACGCCGACGGTTATTACCGCATTGATAACAAAAGCCGCTGTTGATGAGCTTGAATTGAAGATCGGCGATAACGTCGAAGCAATAATAAAAGCAACAGAGGTAATGATCTCCAAAGAGTGACGCCGGAAACTTACTCTTTCATCTCGAAGCCCTCAACGCTGAGGGTTCCTCCTTCCTTCTCCATCAACTTCTCCACTTTATATTCTGCTTCGTCTAACTTCTTATTGCACACTTTACACAGCTCCATGCCCTCTTGGAACATCGTTAGCGAATCTTCCAACGAAAGATTGCCCTCGCCCAACGTCTCCACTATCTCTTCTAACCGCTTCATCGCATCTTCAAATGTTATCTCTTCTCCTTCTTTCATTTCATCTCTTCGTTCCCTTTAGAAACTCTCGTGGGGAATAACGTGTGGTTACTTTAGGTTATATTTCGAGGGTAGTAAAGGTTTTCGGAGCAGAGAATATGGCTATAAATCTGCACGAATCTAAGCGATGCTGCAAGAAGAAGAACACGAAAAATACCGATGAGGCCTTTTTGCAGAAGGGTTGTAGAATCCTCTAGAATCCCGCTCTACCAGTTTTGACGCCAGTTGGGAGGATAAAAAAGTCATGGCTCTGTAGAAGAGTTTGACCTTTATGTATCTTTCTCCCTGGCTTCATCCTCGTAACTCTAGCAGGATTGGCAGTTACTTATTTGCATTTTATACAGTAAAAACATTTGTTATATCACTATACGCAATTCTTAAACCCCCAAAAAGAGAAAAAATGTCACAAAGGTGTGTTTATAAAGAAGAAAGTCTCAAGAAGGGTAACTAAAGATTTGCATACACCTATATGTGCAGGTACATTTGCTTATTTGCATTTTATACAGTAAAAACATTAATATATTTATATATGTGTAGGTATAACAATAAATTATGATGGAAGTAGAAGATACGTTGGTAAAGGAAGCGCATGTGCTATTGCACCCAATACGGTTTAGGATAGTGGAGCTGCTTGTTAAGTCGCCGCTGCACATCAACGCGATAAGCAAAGCGATGGGCGAAGAGCGACGACTTGTTTCCTACCACCTCATGTCTCTGGAGGAAGCAGGGTTCGTGGACAGTAAGTACGAAATATCGGAAGCGCCGAAGTCGAAAGGAAAAGCGATACGGAAATACTGGGTAACCGATAAAGTAGACGACGTAATTTCAGAGATCAAGAAGAAGCTCTAGTGTTGTCGTCGTGCAATCACATCATTAACCTCAGGGAGCGTGTAAACGTTTCCATTTTTTCCCTATATTTAGGGGTTTCATAGGGCTCCTGGGGTGCCTTCCTTTTTATTAAGAGCCGGTTTTTACCGTTGTCTTTCTAGTAATTATAAAGAATATTACTGAGTTGCTTTTAGAAGAGATACGCAAAGAATAACTTAAAAAAAACCATCTCCCTTCAGCAACAATCACCTTCCCTATTGCTTTACTATAAACTCCACCACCTTCGTCGCACACGCTTGGGGACTCATTATTTCGCTATCAACTACAACCTCGGGATGCATCGGTTCTTCATACGGCACGTTCAACCCTGGCACTGTTGCTCCTTTCCTCTCGCCCTTCTTGTAAATACCCGCAGGAGCATGTCTCGCTTTCCTCCGTCTTTCTCGTTCCATGCACGTATTCAAAGAGCACGTTACGTACACTTCTGCAAAATTCGGTATGGTCTCACGCGCTCGTTCTCGGTACCTTCTCCGATTCGCTGTTGCATCGATAATAACAGGTATGCGGCACTCCACCAGAAGCTTCGCCATGTACACTAACGAGGCATAAACAATTTCCCGCTCCTCGTCCGAATAGGTTGGCTGTGGCGTGATGAATTTACGTATCTCGTCGAGTTCGAGCACTTTTGCCGTAGTTATCCCTCGTGTTTCGAGGAGTTTTCGTACTTTCCGTGCGATTGCGGTCTTACCACTGCCCGGTAACCCTGTTATCCATACTGCCCAGCTCATAAGTATTACTCACTCGGAAACGGTTTTAGGCGGCCAATTATCATCCATCCAGCCGGGTATTCGCCCACTGTCTCTCGGACCGACCAGCATGTTCCAGCCGGTAGCGTCTTCAGTCTCGCCAGATAGTCGCGCTGCAAGACCCGGGAGCACCAGCGTCTTATACTTCAGCTTCTTTTCCGCTTCACAAGAGTCCAACGTCTCTTTTATCGTGTCTGCATTGAGTTGCCCGCCGGCAACAGCAGCCTCTACTCCTATCCCCTCAGTGTCCGCCACCATCAAGTAGGAATCTATCTTGTTCGAGCTGAGGTCGCTCTCCACAGTGTAATACGTCAACGCGAAATTAGTGGTAAGAAAAAGCGGTGAATCAGCCGTTGGTGTTCCGATCTCCCGCAAGCCAGGCTCTACACTCACTGGACGCCGTGGATCGGTATATACATTTTCCACGAGTGTACGCTCGGCAATCAAAGAATGTGGCTCGATCGAGTGTGAGATCGTTATATCTGCGTATTTTATGATGCTCATGGTTGCGAGTATCGCTTCCCAGTAAGAAGCATCTACCGCGTTTTCATCGCCGTACACCAGCCATGCGGTCAGCGGCACGGTCATTAAGGGATAAGTAACGCTCTTATTACCATCTACTATTCCTGCACGCCGTAGCTGTACTAACTTGGAGAAGGTATCAGCAAGCCCTTTCCCTGTCGGATACGTTCCTGGGTCCAGAACAATATCCTCAACACCTGCAGCAGAGAACGTCGCCGCGAGACTGTTGAGCATGTCAAGGTCCGGTGAAAATAACGTAACCGGAACGTTGTAGCTCCGTGCAAGTCTCAGAACCTCTTTCCAATTTGTCTTCTCCGCAGCGTATAAAAGCGGGTTTTTATCAGCAACCTCTTTCAAACCCGCTTCCAGTACAGTCGCATCGAAGGAACAGAGTACTAGCGGCAAATCAGTTTCTTCTGCTACAGCCTTTACACAGGCTGCAAACGTGTCTGCATCACCGGATACCGAACGGATTGCAATCGCATCGACCGTTAAAAAATCACCGACGTAAAATTTCTGCCAGTTTGTTATTTTGGTCACGCGGTCTCTCAACGCATCCGCGTCCATCGTATCCCAAACGTCATAAGCCAGCGCTGTTCGGTTAAAGAACGTGAGTTCATGTCGGTGCATAACATCTTCGCCACCTATCTTTCGCGCGCGTGCACCCACGCCGATCGATACTTCCCGTATCTCAGGTGCTAACAATTCCACCAACTGTTTCCCCTTATCCAAGTACTTTTCATCCGTAAAGAGCGGCGTGCACTCTTTCACGTGCTTCTTACGCTCTTTCAGAAGTGAAGCAAAGGCCAGACACGTTTTCTCACCACAGTCGCCGCAATTCGTGCCTGGAAGATACTTCCAGATCGCCATTGGACTGCTGAGTTTCATCTCGTTACCGCACCTCCAGCCCAAGAGATCCAATCATGCATCTCTATTTTCTTAGCCGTATCTATTTCTCCTTCCGCCCCGAAAAGCATCTGTGTTACATTCTTGACGGCAGCCGCAGCCTCTGGATGCATCATCATGAACAAATCACCACCGGCAAGCCCCAATGTCAGTCCTGTTAGGATTTCATATATCGGACCCCTGTACGCCGCAGGACCCCAATCAGAATCCTCCTTAATAGGTGAATCCTTCATCCATGCTTCTCTCGCACCCCACGCATTGGTAATCCCACAGGAAATAGGGAATGCCAAATCGGTATCGCCCTTTAACGCTGATATCCTCATCCGTTCTATATTTGTGAATGCATAATCAATCCCATAGCCCAGCGCAGCAGTTGTCGGGTCGATGACAATATCTTCCCGTGGCACGCCCATTTTGAACAGATACCGGTTTAAAGTCTTCTGCGCATTAATATCGAGCTGCGTCCATGAAAGAATAACATGTCCGTATTTCTGTGCAGCCTGTGCTATGCGCTCGTAGTCCATATTCAGGTTTGCCGATGCTATTAAACACCGCTCGCCTTCGGCAACTTCAGCTGCAGCTTCCAGCACTGCAGGGTCTTTATCAGGGTTCCCGGATCCACCAATAACAATAGGGACCTTCACCGCCTGTAACACGTCCTCTACAGTCTTTGCCGCTTCTCGTGCCGGGGTATCCTTAATTGTCGGGTCTGTGCTGATAAGATGAATGGTGACCATGTCAGCACCGAATTTCTGCACGTTTTTCTTTGCCCATTCCCCTGGATCTTCCATTACATCTTCATAAAAACCTCGCACTGCTTTCGCTAAGGGAATCGGCATGTCAAAGCAATCCACGGCAATCACCGGTGCATGCGGCATTTGAGCGTCGAAATTATAGAAAGGCATGGATTGCTCGCCACCTATTGTTACCGTTTGCTCCCGTGTACCGCCATCAGAAGCCGTAGCGCCTATGGTAACCTCTTCTATATGCCCTGTCCATTCAGTCTTCGCCACTTCAAAGGTCGCAGGTAGTAATTCGGCTATCCCTGCCTCTTCAGGGACTCTGGGCATTGGGTGCATCCCCAACGCAGAATGGAGTGCTTGAGCAAGTGCCGGGGGAAGTGCCACGCCTTGTGGAGCCCAAAATTCTAATTCAATATCTCCGGTTATTTTAACGTCCTCGAACTCCACGATGTCGTACTCTTCAAAAATCTTCGCTAAATCCGATAAGGTTAATTTCTTCTCCATCTCCCTAGTTCTAAAAAGCGCTTCTTGTTTATAGCTTTATTTTTCTGCCGGTGTGCCAGGTCTTATGCGCGTTCCTATCCCTCGCTGCCCCGCTAATGCGTTCTTGATGTTGCCCGACGCGCCACTCAAAATCTCACATTCAATGCCCCGCTTCGCGATCTCAACAAGTTCCTTGACTTTTGTTGACATTCCGCCGGTAACGTCAACCGAATAGGACCCGCTGAGGTACGATTTAACACTGCCGAACTGATCACCCTCAATTGTGGGAATGAATCGTGCGTTTTTATCTTTCTGCGGATCTGCGGTATACACACCATCAACCAACCCCACAACGAGCACTCGCGACGGTGGTAGAACGCCGCTTAAATAAGAAAAGATTTGTTCCGTCGAGACGATTGAGCAGCCTTTTACCGTATCAAAAACGCAGTCACCAAAAACCACAGGAACGAGTCCATCTGCAATCGCCACTTCTATCGGTTGGGTAAAGAACTCAGCGATCTTACCCTCAGTAGTTACACAGCATGCTGAAGGTTGGATCGAAACCGCGTCAATCGCATAATCCCCCATCAAATCGACGACAATCCGATTTAAGGTCGATGCGGCATTTTGACACAATGCAAATCCGCGTATGCTTGTATCGTGGACAAAGCCCTCTGCGGTTTTAAATGAGTCAGCCACAGGATGCGGAAACGATCCGCCACCGTGCCCTACTAACAACTGCAACTGAGGATCGCGCTCAATCGCTTCTTTCAGCTCCTTTACAATACGCGTTAGCGCTCGGTAATTAATTGTGTAAGGCGTGTTCTTCTCGGTAATAAGAGACCCCCCCAACTTGACAAAAATCAGTTTTTTCTGCTTGTCGGTCATGTCGTCTGTTACACCTCCGGCTTTTTCCAGCGCTCGATCAAGGTATGCGGTATAGTAAATTGGTCAAGGATTTTGGCTATTATAAAATCCACTAAATCGAGTATCGATGCGGGTTTGTGATAAAAGGTAGTCATTGGCGGTATGATGGTAACGCCGAGTCGGTTGAGCCGCAGTAGATTTTCAAGATGGGTCTCATGTAACGGGGTCTCGCGGGGAACGACGATGATCTTTCGATTTTCTTTCAGCATTACATCGAAACAGCGTAAAAGCAAATTATCAGCAATGCCATGGGCCATTTTCGCTACGGCATCCATTGCGCAGGGAAGCACAATCATGCCGTCTCGTAGCTGCGTGCCGCTTGCAATGTCCGCGGCTAAGTCCGAGATATCCCAACTGGCGGTTGCGAGTTTCTCCAAATCGGCACTCGATAGTCCTAGTTCATTTTTTATGATGTATGCCCCAGGCGCGGTAACGATCAAATCAACCTCGACCTTGTTGTCGTTGAGTACCTCTAACAGCCGTTTTGCATAAATAGCGCCACTCGCCCCTGTTACGCCCACAACTAACCGCATTCGCTCAACACCCTACGTACTATAAGTGTGTTAACCTAAGAAGTTCTTTCGCAGTCTAACAAAAAGTAAGTCAGACCCTATTTATTCCAAACCGGGAGCTATTTTTCGCCTAACCTCATTGTTACTAATCCCTTTCGTAGAGAGCAATAGCAACAGAGGGAATGATAATGGTACGTCTTGGCCCGAAGAGGGCACCTCTGTAAGCTAATTGGCTATCACGAAGAATGTCAATAAACTCGCTCTCCCTTCCTCTCAATTCCTCAGCCACCACTAATATTTGGTTATATGGGACTTTTGCACTCCCTGTTCTCGTAAATTCATCACCTATCACTCTACGGTGGGCAAGCTGTAGAAATTTCTTAACGAATATACGATAATCCTCAGGAATTGTATCTGATCTGACAAATCTCTCAAAAACCTCCTTAAACCTCTCAAAATATCTCTCCTCCAAATCATCCAAGATTTCGTTTTTTAGCCGAATTTTTGGCTCAAATGGCCCTTTTGCTTCGACATCAGAGGCTTCATTAACTCTGTTATTAAAATCATCCAGAGTACTTTTCACCTTTTCTAATTGCGTTCTTGATGACGCGCCGAAATAAACTGACAAAAACTCTTGGATAGAAGGGTTCGGGAAGGAAAAAATATTGAATCCAAAACCCTCATCAAATCTACAATGCAAAATCATCAGATAAACTCCCAGTGTTTCCTCATCACTCCCCCTGAGATCATCTACCGAAATGCTCATTTCTCTCTCCCGTTTCATCGAAGCAGCTTCTTTTTCTGCTCATTAAATTCCTCATCTGTGATAACTCCTTGATCATGTAACTCTGCTAATTTTTTAAGTTCGTCCGCTATTTTCGTCTGCTTTGAGTCTTCCTTTGGCTTCTCCTTCGCTGCTCTAATTATGAATCTGATGGCAAGCAGGATCGCTGTTATTACGACAATCGGAATAACAATAAATAAGAAGATAAGCAGAAGTTCTGCTCCTCCAGGCATCATAAACATCTTGTATTTACACCATGTCTTTCCATATCACGGACTCATATAAAACTTTCGGTGCATATATCCAAAACGACTACACTTACTTACTCCTCCCTGAACGGCCTTTTTCGTTTAATCTCCTCCAATTCCTCCAGCACTTCCTCTTCATCTGGTGACAGCATCCCGCGTCGTTTCTTCAGTTCGACTATCTCATCTTCGTTGAGATTCACGTACAACACGTCATTCTCATTGATGTGCCGCCCGACCGTCGGTTTCCGCAGCGCGATTGCCACCTGCATACCCTGCTCTGCACGAGATAAATTCTCGCCTTTATCCTGTATCTCTTTGATAGGCCCTATATTCGCCCCGTCAGTCTTTATCAAATCCACCCCCGTTTTTATCTTTCCGGCGAGCACCTCGACGCCAACAATCGCCGGCTTGCTCTGCCGGAAGACGCAACCGGGCAGTAGCTTTATCTTCGCGGGCGTGTTCACGCGTTCCATCAGCTCCCGCTTCTCCTTCTCCCGTTCACTAGTCACCCACTCTTCGTAATCTTCGATCAACCGGTAAATAACATCGCTCACGAAGACGGGTATTTCAGCCTGTGCCGCCGCTTCTTTTGCATCCGGAAGCATGCTAACGTTAAAGCCTAAAATAACCCTAAAATATGGGTTTTTGACCGTTGTAGATTCAATAACATCGCGTTTGGATATATTCCCCACGTCAGCACGTTTTATCGCCTCTATCCCTTGTTCTTTCAGCTCGAGAGCGAGCGCTTCCAGCGAGCCCATCGTATCAGCCCTTATGAGTATTCCTTCTGGCGTTGTCTCCATCTTCAGCTTCTCGATATCAGTTTTCACGTCGTCCATTACGCGTTCAAGCAGCGCGTCTTCTTTCACCACACGCACCTGCGATCCAGGGAGCGCGCATTCTAGATTGGGAGCAACTATTTTAACACCGGAAGCGGCATTAACGGTTTTTACACGCTCGAATCGATGCTCCATCCGTAGCTCTTGTAATACCCGCGGTTTTAACAGCGCCTTTACCTTGGTGACGATCGGTT
>CAYUEX010000059.1:0-11555 GCA_964443855.1 uncultured Halobacteria archaeon
CCGTTCGCATCCAGTTCGGCGCTCATGTAAGGAGGTTCGCCAAGTGCTTCGCTAATGTCAGGCACGAGGTTCACGCCTGTTGTTACCGCGACGGCCACGTACCGCGCTCGGATCATCTCTGCGCGTATAGTTCGCATGCCCGCAGGACCGAGTGCACCGGCAATGCTCATGAATTTCGTCGTTTCCTCGTTGAGCATTGCTTCGTATATATCCGCTGCTTTTGCTAATCTACCGGCACCGAAAGCGCACCCTCGCAGCCCCGTTACCAGTTCGTTGACGCTCGTATCTCCTCCTATCTTCACGCCTTTCACTTCTCTCAATCCTTCTAATTTCTTCAACGTGTCATCTTCATGCATTTTTATACATTGCCATTTACAGAAACAGAATGAAACCACTAAAAGGAATCCACAAACAAATAAGTATCCATTTTAATAAGTAGACGAACAAAGAGAATGTAAAGTCACGGGCAGAGTAGAGTATAGGTGGGGCTGTAGGGTAGCCAGGTAATCCTCCCAGCTCGGGGAGCTGGTAACCGGAGTTCAAATCTCCGCAGCCCCATGTCCACTAAATCTAAATAAGGGTGGGAGAAGCAATGGGTGTATCAGACTATGCGAATGTATATGCGCGGATAAGAGCACGAGTGGGCGATATTTTAGACGAAGGGAAATTAAGAGAGCTTATAGATGCTCGGCCAGGAGATTTTCTCTCGTTATTGATGGATACAGCGTATAAGGAGCAATTAACCAAAGCGGGTGTGGTAACGGTAGACGCACGGCGTATAGAAAAGGCATTGAAAGCGGAACTCATAGATCAGTATGCAATGGTACTCAGATCAACAAAAGCTGCGACGAGGGACATGTTTGAAGAAATTCTAAGACGATTAGAGGTGAAGAATCTCAAAGCGATTATACGCGCGAAAGCGACGACTGCACGAAAGCGAGGTACCGAAGACGTTCTGATTTTTCCCGTTGAAGACCTATTCAAGCGTAGAGTAAGCAGGCTGCTAGAATATGATTCACTGGAAGATGTACTAAGCCACGTGGAGAGCCCGTATCGGGAAATACTGGAAAGTATATTACCGGAGTATGAAGAAACTAAGCGGCTCTTCGTCCTTGAGAGGGCGCTTGATGAGGAAATCAGCGATGCGATCTGGAGTCGAACAGAGAAGTTACGAAGAGGCGATAAGGAGATAGTAAAGAACATAGTGGGTATGGAATTAGATTTTGTAAATCTCATGATATTGCTCCGATGCAAAGCCGAAGGGATAGAGGAGTGGGATCTGAGGAATTATCTATTGCCCTACGCATACGCAGTCGATTTCAGTAAGGAAGCGCTGAACGAATCGATATCGGCGGAGAACATAAGTGCAGCTATCCGATCGATGCCCACGTCGGATTATAAGGACGTGCTGACCAGAGCATTGCCCTTATATGAATCAGAAAAGACGCTTATTCCCTTCGAGGATGCGCTTTGGCGACATTTCTTTGTGACGGTAAAAAAGACCCTGAAGGGATATCCAATTAATATTGGCACGATAATCGGATTCCTTTACCTCAAGGAGATAGAAATACGCGATCTTTGCACTATTGCAGTCTGTAAGGAGAATGACCTACCACCGGAGGAGATCTCAAAACTCGTTCTTACCGCGTGAAAACTGCAAATAAAAGACAAAAACGTCTTAAAAACGATTTTTAGAGTTTATAGTTTTCCTTTAACTATGCGGCTGGTTTTGCACCGTTAAAAAGGATAAGTACGGTGGTTTTTTAATCAGAAAGTTTATTTTATACTACGATGAGGGACGGTCATCTCGGCTGTCTAAAGTTGTAGAAAAAGGTGAAAAAATATGTTTGACGAACCAGTAATGGAGATAACCACGAGGGACGTAGTGACCGTAACGCCTGAGACGTCGATATCGACGGCTATTGGCATTATGGAAAAGAACAAGTTTCATAACCTGATTGTACGTGCGAACGGAGGGCTATTTCTTGTCAACGTGCAAGATCTGCTCATTGCATCCAATCCCGACTCACATGTGGATGAATTCATGTTTAAACCGCACAGCATACACAAAGACACCCCTACCATTGACGCAATATGTGAGCTCATGGATAGTGGCCAGAGAGCAGCTCCGGTGATTGACGATAGTGACGCGCTTGCCGGAATTGTCACGGAGTATGATATCATGAAACAGGGTTCGGAATCTCGCGTTTTAAAAGATGCTGAGGTGCGAAAGATAATGCCCCGAAATCCTATCTGTGTGGAAAAGGACGATAGCATTGGTAAAGCGCGTAGTCTCATGACAAAGAACGGTATCGGGCGCGTTCTCGTGATTGATGAGATGTTTAATTTACTTGGCATCGTCACTGGTGGCGATATTTTAAGAAAGATTTACAAGCCAAAACGGCGAATGACCGCTGGCGAGTTTACCGGTGAGAAGGTGACACGAATGGAACAACCGGTCTCGATCATTATGAATGCACCGGTGATAACCGCCGATGTCGATGCGAATCTCGCTGACGTTGCGGATTTACTGCAACAGCACGATATTCGTGGTGTGCCTATCGTCAAGGATAGGGTGCCACGAGGCATCATCACGATACAGGACATACTGCGGTATCTGCGCACGCTGAAAGAGGAGGCGATGGTAGAAGTCGAGATTCAAGGCACGCTCGATGAGGAATATAAGGAACTCGCAGAGCGGATTATCGAGACAGAAGTGCGTAAGATAGCTAAATTCGCCAGTCAGGTGCAATGGCTCAAAATCGCGATAAAAAAAGAACGGGCCCGAGGCGGTGTTCCGTATTATAAGATCAGTGCGCAGGTAAAAACGCCGGATAAGTTGTATGTCGGTGGAGCCGAGCCGAAACCTATTAAGACAATATCGGCAAAGAATGAGGATGTAGTAGAAGAGACGAAAGTGCGAAAGCGAAGATGGGACTTTATCGAGGTGCTGAAGGATGCTTTGTTATCGGTTGAGCGGCAGATAGAGGAAGATCGAGGCCGGAAACGAAAAAGGAATCGTAAAACCATTGGGAAATAATCTTTCATTTTTTGGGCCTTTCGTAACGCTTTTTTAACGGCATCATACGTTGAAATCGGGCACATGACTGTTCAAATCAACGTCCAGCACGTCTAGGTCCGACACTTCTGCTTCCACACCGAGCAAAGCGCTTAAATTCGGATTCGTTCTTCCGTCATCGCCCGATATGAGTTCCTTCACGTACAAGCCGGCATCGCACTTTATCTTTATTACGGCGCAGTGCGTTTCTGCAGTTGCAGTAAAAGAGACTAATTGTGCGGCGGTTACCTTCCTTCTTCGTACCAGATCCGCTCGTCTATGTGCGACGCGTATTGGTGTTCGCTGCTCGATCACGGCGCCACTCAATGCATCCAACGCTTTTTTAACTGCGGCTTCAGGCACGGTATCCGGCGTTTTGAATTCCACGATGGCTTGATATGTCTTATCAGCCTTTGCATTTTTTATCTGCGCTACTACTTCCTTTTTCACGTATTGTAACTCTTTCACTTCTATTTTAGCTACGTTCTCGGTATTCACTTTCTCCTCAACCAGTCGCAAATCCACGTACCGCCGTTTTGGCTCCTTTATCTCCAGCACAAAGGGACGACCCGAACCAAGCATGCGAGCATCAATGTCCTCTCGCCCAGATCCATGCAGTACCATATCTTCCCCTTGGAACAGCTCTAAGAGCGAATCACTTATCAGTTCCTCAACGGATTCTGGGTACATTTTCCCCGTGAAATTGCACCGCTCGCAGCCTTTGCCTCTGCACGCTCGGCAGAACCATCTCGTTTGCGGTATTCCGCGTTTGAACTTCAAATACCGCCCGTAGATGAAAACCGCGTTCGCCTGCACCTCGACCGTTTCTGTCCCCAGATTGAGAATAACGACAAGCTCAGGCGTTTCAAATTCGGCTTTTTTTCCCAGTTCCCGCTCGATTCGCTTTCCTACTTCTCTATTTAACTCGGCTTTTAACGGCTCGGCATACGCGGCACCAGCAATCTCCCACAGCAGATCCTCATTCTCTAACAGCAGCCCATTGACTTTTGTGCCCACCAAAAAGGACTCAAACTCGTAATCCTTCAGCGTTTCAAAAGCCTTCGTAATCCACAGCTCTATCTGTTCAAACAGGCCATTACAAACCCAGCATTTGCCTTTTTGCAGTTCCTCCCCCTTCTCTTGCAATGCTGATTGTAACATCTGCCCTCTTCGCTCGTTTGAAAGTCCAGAGGATATCTTTGCGAACTGCCTGCCAAGGCAATGGTCGCAGATGGGTCCTTCACGTGCTATTTTCAGCGCTATTTCCAGTAGCTCCTCACTTTCTAATCCCTGCTCCAGATCGGCATCGTTGCTCGCCATTGTATAAAGACGTGTGTAATTTCCATCCTTTTAGTTCTATGTCACGCTTCGCCACTTTTAGGTTTTATGAGCGAGCATTGTTGTTTTACGAGGATAGTATTAAGCCACCTTGTTTTTTTGGCATCGTAAGGTAACGCTGGGATTGCCGTGTCGCTCTTTCACGCGTTGAAGATCAAGCCGAATCGCCAGCTTTATTGTGTGGTTCTGGTAGGGGCGATCCTACCAGATTTAATAGACAAGTCAATGGAGAAGCTTCTGAGGCGGTTGCAGTAAAACGGCAACATTTATTATTGAAACTGAGTAGCGTGGTAAATGGCGTCGGTGGTTTGCAACCAAGTATCTGGACGATTCTTCAAAGATTTCAAATGATGAACAGCTCGAACAGGATCTGGCAAAACTGGCGCGGTACTGCAAAAGGTGGCTTTTGTTAATCAGAGCGATTAATTGAACTACCTGTCAAGAAGTGACCATTAGATGTGTGATAAAGAGTCTCACACGTGTGGCGACTTGATGCGGAAGCACTAATCTACAAGGGGCAGCTTAGCTTTTTAGGGGATCCCACTAATCGTATCGGGTAACTTCTATTCTTTCGCCTTCCGCTACGCCTTCTTTATTCTCCTCTATGACAGCAAATCCATCAGACTTTGTCATGCTGGATAAAATGCCCGAGCCGCTCACCCTTAATGGCTCTACGTAATACCCATTTTCGGTACGAAATAGTTTCACACGCACGAAATCGGTTCGCCCTACTGCTGACGGGATCTTCTTACGTACTGTAGCAAACATCGTCTTGCGATCTTCAGTCATGCCATGCATCGCGTACAAAAATGGGCGAACCAGCAATTCAAACGCGGAAATCGTTGCCACTGGATAACCGGGGAGGACGAACACTGGCTTGTTATTAATCAGACCAAAACCGACTGGTTCACCCGGTCGAATGGCCACGCCGTGAAATATAAGTTCCCCTAACTCGCCTACTGCATCAGCTAGGAAATCTCTTGTACCAACCGAACTCCCACCACTCACCAATAACCCGTCACACTCGCCCTCTAACGATGTCCGTAGTGCGTTTACGATCTCATCGAAATTGTCGCGTACGATCCCCATTCTATAAGGTTCGGCAATCTTTCTGGTTAAAGCGGCAAGCCCGTAACTATTTGCATCTGCGATCTTTTGTTGTTCCTCCACCTGCTTTTGCTCAGACGGCAGCATCGCTGGATCTACAAGTTCATCACCTGTGGGAATTATACCGATCTTAGCTCGCTTATACACCTTCACCGTTCTCTCAAAAAGCGATGCGAGCATGCTGATATCATGAGCTTGGAGCTGTTTACCTGCTTTCAGAACTACTTCACCTTTCTTTACATCCTCGCCTTTAAGGGAGACGTTTTTTCCCGGTGTAACCGGTTTGAAGATTTCCAGCGTATCACCCCGTTCCTTCGTGTATTCCAGCATGACCACGGCATTGCTGCCTTTTGGCACGGGCATTCCTGTTGCTATGGATACGGATTCACCCTCGCCGATTTCTAATTCATTTTCCTTCTCTTCCTCTCCCATCGATAGACGCTTCTTCATCTTCAAAGACACGGGATTGCGTGGTGCAGCACCGAAAGAGTCCTCGCCTCGTATCGCATACCCGTCCATTGCAGCTCGATCAAATGGGGGGCTGTCGATAGGCGCTAAAATGTCTTCCGCCAAAACTCTGCCAAAAGCATCGTCAAATTTGATTTCTTCGATTTCTGTCCTCGTCACATTCGATAAAACCGTTTTTAATGCCTCTTCAAACGAAATAAGCGTTCTAAAAAGTTTCATCCTACTTACTCACTCACTCTCCTCCAACCTGTTCCGACCTCGTAAATATACCGTTACTATGCCCGCTTGTGACAATTTCGACCGCAACTCCTCATCGTTAGTAAGGACCGCAGTCTTTCGCTTCAACGCTAACGCTGCGATCATCTCATCGGTATCATGCACTCCTTCTTCCTCGAATTCCTCTATTGAAACCGTACATCTTAGGGATCTTCGTTCCTGTTCAGATGTAGCGGTATACTTACGTATTAATGAATAGCCGACCTTTGCCGCTATTCTCTCCTTACCCTTCAAGCCGGATCTTTGTCTGAGCTGATCCAACTCGTTCAGGACCATTCTCGGCACAATGACATGCAGATAGCCCAGCTTTTCCAGCTCTCCAAATATATCCACGCCAAATTCGCCCGGTATCAGCAGTGCATTGGTGTCCACTATCACTTCCTTTCTTAACACGTTCTCAATAAACTAAACGCAACCGAAGCTTGAAATAAATTTGTCTCACCCCTTACCGCCGCTTAAACCTCTTTTCTATCTCTGTCTTGCTCAGCCGAATCATCGTTGGTCGACCATGCGGGCAGGTATACGGTAGCTTTGCAGTCTTCAACCTCTCCACGAGCTCTCGCATGGCTTCGTATGACTGCTTTTCTCCGGCCTTTATACTCGCTTTGCATGCTGCGGTGCTAAATAACACCTTTATCCGTTCCTCTCTCTTACCTCGTTCTTCCACTAATTGCATCATAACGTCTGTTATCTCATTTTCCTCAATCATGCCATAGAAAACGACTGGAATCGCTCGAATAATATAACCATCGCCTAGGAGCTCTATATCAAAGCCCATATCCCTCAGCACGCTCTCGTTTTCGCTGATCTGATAGAACTGATGTGGACTGAGTTCAGGCATGTATGGCCTCAGAAGTGCTTGCTTATCGATTCGCTCTCCGTATCTCTCGATCAACTTCTCATAATTTATGCGCTCCGCCGCAGCGTGTTGATCTATCATAATCACATCGTCCTCTTCGCTCTGCGCTATGACGTAGCTATCGAGAACTTGATATAACGGTGTAGGACGTATGTTCAAACGGCCACCGCCTTCCCTTTCCGCGAATTCACCAGCCGTTATAGCTTCTTGGAATAACGTTTGAACACTTTCAGTAGCTTTCTTCGTTTTCGGCAAACCAAAGAGATCAACAGCACGAGTCTCTGTACTGGTATCTCGCTGGACAACCTCGGGAATTAAATCGGCGTGCCGTAACGTTGTGGAGACGGCATCAACGATGTAGTGAAAGACGTCATTAGCATGATAAAAGCTTAGTTCACGCTTTTTCGGATGGATATTCACGTTTATCTCGCGGGGATCAATGCAAAGGGAAACGACAGCAAAAGGATACGCATGTTTCGGTAACAAAGACATATAACCTCTCTTTATCGCTTTTTCCACGACTTCGCTCTTCACGAACCTTCGGTTCACGTACACAAAGAGGTGCTTTTTGGTGCCGTACGATACAGCCGGTTTGGAGATATAGCCGGTAATAGTAGCGGAATGCTGCGGGAAATCAGGCTCTTTTAGTTTGATTAGCTCTTTCGCAATGCCACTTCCGAACGTATTAACAATGGCATCTAACATGTTTCCCGTACCCACCGTGCTAATTATCGGATACTCATCATGAACGAGCTCAAATTTTATCTCTGGATAGATTACCGCGTAGTTTATGCAGACGTCCACGATGTGCCGTAACTCAGTGGATTTCGATTTTAAAGTGCCGATTCTCGCAGGGAGATTGTAAAATAGGCTCTTGATCTCTATAGTCGTACCAACGCTTCTGGTTACTTTTCTCCGGTCTTTTATCACGCCGCCTTCAATGGTCAGCTGCGTGCCAAAATCCTCGCGCTCATGTCTTGTGCTCAGCACTATCCGTGACACAGCGGCTATGCTTGGCAATGCCTCACCACGGAATCCCAGCGTTTGCAATGATGTTAGATCTTCGATCTGCTTTATTTTACTCGTTGCATGCTTCTCGAATGCAACCGCTACGTCACCTTCGCTTATACCACAGCCATCATCGGTCACCTGGATATAATCCCTGCCGCCGTTCCCTACTTCCACAATCACATGGCTGCTTCCGGCATCTATAGAATTCTCTATCAGCTCCTTAACCACCGATGCCGGTCTGTCTACGACCTCACCCGCAGCGATTTTACTTATCGTCAGTTCCTCTAAGACAAAAATGCTCCTCATAAACCCCTTCTTTCATAACAGATAATTTACGCTACCTTAAAAGTATCATGGGAACTAATAGATGCAAAGTAGAGGTACATAGCGCCTCTATCGTAACTCTCAGCTTCTTATGCGGTTACCAGAACTCTGGTTTAGGTTATCCCGATCTCACACGATGTTATGGTCGAGTTCTTTTAAAAGGTAAACGAGGCTCTTTGGCCGTGTGACGCCGATAATCACCCATGCGGGGAACTCCTGCGAAGCTGGAGACGGTTTGCTGCTTCCGCACGTACGTGGTATGTCTGAACTTTCGTAGAACATCGTCCAGCCGTTTCCGGTGCTCCTCTAAAGAAAGCTCCTGCTCCTCTTCTTCTCCACCCTCCATCTCATGATAAAGCGGCTCTAAACTCTCTAATATGTCTTTGAGTTCCGTATCATCCACATAATAATTAACCAGTTCCTCTAATTCGGTATAAACGTCTTTCAAGGAACTCTTGCAGCTCTTAACACTTTCTCCCACTAAGCTCACTTCGCAAGCGCTCAACTCATGCTCAAGCCTATCAAGGGTCCAGCCACTTGCTAAGAGACGTACTTTCGGATAGAATCTCTTTACATACTCCGGCTTCAGCGTCAATATATTCCTAACGCTTATGATGCCTATGAGCACACCCTTTTCAACCACAGGCAACCGCTTTATATGCTTTTCCGATGCGAGTGCACTTGCTTCATCTACAGAGGTATCGGGCTCGATCGTTATCAGCGGAGAAGCCATTATCTCTTTCGCTTTCACCTCACTTGCCCGTTTATTCTTCAAGAGAACTTTTAACGCGATGTCCCGCTCGGTAATAATTCCCGTGGGCATACCTTTCGAGGTGATAACCACACTGCCAATACCTAACTCGGCCATATTTTTCACTATGCCTGTGACGAGAGCGTCTTCATCTTCGGTGATGATTGGACGGCTCATTATCTCACGAACTTTCGTAGCCCCTTTTTCTTCTTTGGTACGCGTAGCCATGTTATCTTTATTCCTGTTTTAATGATGTTCTGAATGCGACTTAATCTGTTCGAGAACGCGAGGGTAGTCTGAAAATACGGCTCCTAAATCCACCGTTCCTACGACATCCACCACGCCTAACGCTGCTACAACCTCTCCTTTTTTGTTCTGAATCGGAGCGACAGCAACCGGTACATGCGCATACCGACCCGTTTGCGGTGTCGTCCGTATCACTCGGTTATCTTCGAGCACTTGTTCCAAGATCGGCCCGGTGTATTCGAGGTCTATGACCTTGCCCTTTTCCACGCGAACGCCCTTTCTCTTCTTGCTCCGCATGGTCACAGGTATTACAAGTAAATCGTTTACTGCTTTTGCCATCGGTGCGAGTTCTTCCGCAGTTGAATCTTCATTTATCATTCTATCTCCCTCCTTTCATATTTTACCTTTGAGTTAATCAGCGGTCTTCATGCACCTTTCGGTGCATTGTTAACGATACACGACACATAAGAAGATAGAAATTTTCAGTATTTAAATTTTACGAGATTTTAGGCTATGGGACAAAAACTATGATTCGTTTAATCCCGTATGAAATCGCTATCCCTCGATTATTAAATCAGACGGCCATAGTAACGTGTGTAAAAAGAGAAACGAGTATTACCTCTGATTTTCGTGGCCATATCAAAAAGGTCTCACGCTTTCTCTTCTTTCATTAGTCGCTCAAGCGCGCCCTTCAATACAGCAGCTAGTACGTTTGCTCTTTCCTCAAGCATCTCTTCAACTGCTTTTCGCTGCGTGACCGACGTGATATCCCTTCCCACTATCTCTGTTTCGTAGATCGCTTTGTTCTTTATCTCCACTTCTCTGTTCTCATTTATATGAAGCCGCATCAGCACCTTACTGATCAATCCCCCTGCATCCTCCCTAACGAGCAATTCCGCCAGCAGAGATGCGTCCACGGTAAGGTCTTCCGTATAGACAGGATAGACAAGGTCACCTAAATCGTAGTAACAAGAATCCACTAACATGTCATCAGGATAAACGAAAATACCCATATCAAGATCTTCTACGCGCAACGTGAGCTTTCCATTGCCTCCTTCCGCTTCAAATGTTGCATTCATTATCCCTCGTAGCGCACTATTAAAGTCCGCCTTTTCGACATCCATGTAGCCGTTCATTTTTCTGTGGGATTAATGACATTCGATCGGACCACTTAAAAAGTTTTCGGGGGATACCTGAATTTTCTCTTATACGCTAAAGTTTGAATTTGGAAAATATAATTCTTACCGGAGAACTAGTAAGACGAGCCTCTGGAATGAAGCGGGTTTACAGCATGAAAGAGGGCGGAATAAAAGTGAGCGTGAAAGTGGCTTTTATCGTAGAGAAAGCATAAATGGTGGTTCCGCAGACTGGCGTGGTTAAAGCTAATCGATTGTGGATTTTTTCGATTTTACGTCGAGCCTTTTAGGACGTGTTGTACGCGGTATCCGTTTCTTCCACACGCAACCGACGAACTTCTTACTCTGCATTTCTCCATAAATAATATTACGATCGGCATTATGGCTCGAAGATATGCAAAATTTATTTGACACATATACGTCTATTTCTTTTGAAGAAGCGAAAAGTTTATAAAGCCTTTTCATAAGGAATAATTGAAACAGCATGAATATCGACAATCAGTTAATGAAGGAAGCGCACGCTCTTTTGCATCCAACAAGGTATAAGATTGCAGCACTACTTTCTGAGAGCCCGATGAGTATAAAGGAGCTAACGGAAGCGCTGGGAAAAGAAAAACGACTTATTTCTTACCATCTCTTTATCTTGGAGGAGCACGGCTTCGTGAGTGGTGAATTCAAAGTCTCCAAAAAGGCGAATTTAAAGGAACTAACAGCGAAGCAATACGGCGTGACCGAAAAGGGACGCCTTTCTTACAATCTCATTATTCTGGACGAAGAGAAGAGGATCGAGGGTGGTGAACATAACCCGTTCAAAGAGCCAGAACTAAAGCAAGAAATGGTACGGAAATACCGTGCGACAGAGAAAGTGGATGGAGTGCTTTACGAGCTTAAAAAGTCGTTATAATAGATATAATGACCTTTTTAACTTTTTTTCACATTCTTCTGCGTGTAAAAAGATATCCTTTCCATTCTTCTTTACTA
>CAYUEX010000060.1:0-11526 GCA_964443855.1 uncultured Halobacteria archaeon
GAACAGCAGAACAAGGAGAAGGTGTATGCACTACTTCTCAAGCATAAGAAGCCACTCTTTGAAGAGTTCAAGGCGAAGGGGTTTGAAGCTCACGAACGCGGTGAGGAGAGCCTGTCTTATACCGATTTCTGCATCGATAAGCTTACCGAAGCAGGGCTGAACTATGATCAGCTGATTCTAGCGAGTTCGCTCATCGATTTGGGGATTGGAATCGGGCAAATTCAGGTCTTGACAGAACTAGCTCAGGAACGCAAACGCACCCATGAGTACATGTTGCCGCAACCCATGTTTTCCGCCTAATACTAGGGCTCCTCAGTAACGCGTAGCCGATAAGAGCTACTGCCCTTTAGGGAGCTATTAATATGGTGAGATCACTTCTCCCGCAGCTTCGGGGAGTCCATCCACAGTCCTGATACTTTGTTTTCGCCGGCGATCTCCTGAAAGACGACCTTGATGATAACATCGTCAGATTCCTGCGTGAATGTCGCTTTGTAGTACACAATTGCGTATTGATTCTTGCCTTCTGCTTTCCAGAACTCCTTTGAATCGTACGCGCCAATCTTTGAGGTGATGAGTGTATTGGTCTCGTGGAAGACGGCTTCGGGTAGCGCATTCTTCATCGTTGCATCAAAATGCTCGGAGTATTTCGTGTAATTGTTCTCGTTCATGGCTATTAGTATGTTCTCAGTAATTGGATCCGCGTATGTGCGTACCTGCTCAACATCAACCTGATTCTGTTGTACACACCCCTCACACAATACAACCGCTACAAGAGCTAAGACCCCTATGAATGCTGTTAAGGTTCTATTTTTCATAGTGCGCATCTCTCCTGATCTTATTTTAGTATTGAGCACATAAGAAGAGCAAAGCGATTCAATACGGCTCTATATCTCCCCAGGACTCTTCATCCTTCCCGATTTGCGTCTTATACGAATCGGAATCTTCATGGGCCTTTTCCCAATAGCGCTTTTTCCACTGCTCAGCCTCTTTCTCGTGCCCCTCTTTTGCGGCTTTCTCAGTCACGTAGCACTTTTTCCACTTCTCTACCTCTTCTAACGCTTGTTCAGAGAAAACGCTTTGATTCTTTGCTTCCCATTGTGCTGTCTCACAGCGATCATTCAAAGCCGCTAGTTCTTTAGCCAACAGACGTACCTTGGCAAGTACAACCAGCAAGCACAGAAAAAGAACGAGCGCAATAATCCACGCAATCATCTGTTCGATCCCCACGCATGAAGAACGCTAGCAAACATTGTTTTCACTCCGTGCATCCCTTGAATTACATGCTTTATTAACGTTTCTTTTTTAAGAATTCTGTACTAGAAATAAGTAACCCCTCCTGTCAAAGAACGGTGAACTATCATGAATCAGAACGAAGCAAAGTCGAAAAGGATCCCATGGGACGAATACTGGATGAATATCGTAAACGACGTCGCGATGCGTTCTACGTGTTCGAGGAGGCAGATCGGCGCGTTAGTAGTCAAAAATGACGTGATCGTATCGACCGGCTACAATGGCGCACCCAAAGGATTCCCACACTGCCTTGATGTCGGCTGCAGGCGCGATAAACTGAATATCACGTCAGGTGAGCGGCATGAAGAGTGCGTGGGCGTGCATGCAGAGCAAAATGCGCTCTTACAAGCGGGTAGGGACGCTAACCGTGCGACACTCTACGTTAACGCGTTTCCGTGCAAGATCTGCGCGAAGCTAATAATAAATGCGGGAATAACGCGCGTAGTGATCTCGGGGGAATACAGCGATACAGAAGGTTTGGAATATTTGAAGCAAGCAGGTATAACGCTTTCCTTTATTTAACTCGGCGCAGTAGGAGCATGAACAAATCGAATAGATCACAGCACAAGCTGGATTATGAAACCTATACTGAGTTAGAAAGCGTGCTGCAAGAGATGGAAGACTTTGTTGATGCTGTTATCGTCGAAGGCGCCCGTGACAAAGAGGCGCTGGAAGAGCTGGGCGTTACAAAGGAGATTGTCACGTGCTCTTCAAGGCCAGATACCGACTTTGTTGATTACCTCAGCCGTAACTACAAGAGCGTGACGATACTAACCGACTATGACAGAGCAGGTAAGAGATTCAACAAAAGATTGACCGCTCGGCTGGAGCACGAGGGTGTAAGGGTGGAGAAGCGGTACAGAGATGAAGTAGGTAGGATCTTAGGCTTCCGTGGCATGCGTGACATAGAATCAGTGAACGGGCTCAAGAAGAGGCTTCTTTAACGCCTAATCGCTCCAGCATGCTTCTGAGCTCCTTCACACTGAATTGTCCTGGCGCTATAGCTTCTTCGCCTTCTATAAATCCGTACGTCAATACAGAGCCGTAAAGGGGTGCGATTACGCGCAGATGTCTTCCAACAGCCCCCATACCAATCATCGCCACCACGTTTCCTTCTTGCGTGAGCGCATAAGTCAGGTCGAGTAAAAGCAAAGCATCACTGAGCGTCTGCGGCGTCACGGCTATCTTAGCAATACTCCCGCCCGCTTCGTGCATCCCTGTAACGATCTCCACAAGCTCTGAACGAGACGGCATACCCGTGAAATCGTGGAAAGAGAAAATAACAGGAATGTGGCGGTTTTTTGCCTTTTCTACAAGTTCTATTTTCTCTGCGGCAGATGCTGAATATTCAATGTCCACTGCGTCTACTTTCATAGTTTCGAGAATGCTGCTGAGTAAGGCTATCCGTTCCTCTTCAGTACCGGTGAAAGAGCCTCCTTCTTCTTTTTTCCGGTTCGTTACTATTACCGGTATTTCAAGCATCCGGACAAATCCGTTCAGCTTTTCTATGGTTCGCTCTTCCTCTTTCAGGAGGTCTATTCGTAATTCTATTGCATCAGCACCTTGTTCCTGCGCACGCATCGCGTCACGAACGGACAACGTTCTTAGTACGCCAACGATAACGGGTGCTCCACCCAATAATTCTAGCTCGACCATTTTTTTCGTTCAAAAAAGCTTTCTGGAACTTGGTTGTGTAAAATAAGTGCAAAGATTTTATAAAGTAATTTGTATTATTCTGTATTCCGATTCTATCATGGATGGCCGGGGTGTGGTAGAGGCTATCCCTGGGGACTGTGGATCCCTAGACCTGGGTTCGAATCCCAGCTCCGGCCTTCAAGCAAAAATCATGACAATGGGTTTAGATTTCTAACTACTATCTCCCAAGGATTCTTTAGTTTTTATCCATAATAGAACACCATGCGGGCACTCGTTGTGGGCTCAGGCGCTGGCGGAGCAACGGTAGCGAAAGAACTATCGGCTAATGGCATGGAAGTAGCCCTTTTAGAGAAGGGGCCTTATATAGCGGAGAGATATGCCGCTCGTTACTATGCAAATATCCGCTCGGAAGTAAGGATCCTGAGGACTTGCTGCGTGGGTGGTACTACGGTTTTCTCGGGCGGAAACGGCGTACGGGTTTTAGAAAATGAGTTGTGCGATTGTGGGCTTGATCTGAGCGCGGCGTTTGAGCAAGCAGAACACGAGCTTGGTGTACGAAAGCTTCCCGATTCGCATTTTGGCGACGGCACTACGCGGTTTATGGAATCTGCTGAGGATCTGGGGTTTGCCGTAAAGAAGATGCCGAAGTTCATCGATCCTGAGAAATGCATACCATGTGGTAAGTGCGCCTCAGGCTGCTCGCATAGCGCGAAATGGAGCGCTCTTGAATTTGTAAAGCAGGCGGAACAGAACGGTACAACACTACTAGCCAACACGACCGTTGACGAACTACTGGTGAAAAAAGGTGAAGTAGTTGGCGTTACAAGTAAGGGCAAGTTGCTCTCAGCAGATATCGTTGTGCTCGCCGCAGGCGCGTTGGAAACACCCCGGCTGTTGCAGGCCCAGGGGCTGTCGACCACGCCAAACCTGTTTGTTGACACGTTCGTAACCCTAGGCGGCGTGCTTAAAGGAATTCAGCAGAACAAGGAGGTGCCCATGAATGCGCTGATAGCGTGCGAAAATTTTATTCTCGCTCCGCACGTTTCCAACCATCTGGTGCGAAACCTGGACGAAAAAGGGATTAAAGCTGCTCCGAAGGATGTCCTTGGAGTAATGGTGAAGATAAAAGACGAGGAGAGAGGAGTGGTGGATGACGACGTGAAGAAAGGGGTGACGAACCGGGATGCCGTTCGTCTCTCGGAAGGCGCTGCTATTGCAGGTTCTCTGTTAGAGCACGCCGGTGCAGACCCCGCCACCTTTGTCGCCACACCGTTACGGGGCGCGCATCCCGGTGGGACCGCACGAATCGGAGACGCGGTGGATGCAAACCTGGAAACCGAAGTAAGCGGGTTGTACGTAGCGGATGCGTCGGTGCTGCCCGCATCTCCTGGTGCTCCGCCTATTTTGACGATCGTCGCCTTGGCAAACTATCTCTCGAAGAAGGTTCTCGCCCAGTCGTAAGGATCAAGCCAAATACACCATTCGAGCATTACAGAGAGGCCATACGATGCGAGTTAGGTCTTACAGCTTAATTAGAAGTTAGCTTTAATTCATTCTGCTAATCCTTAGCAGCTTGAGCGGCGAATAGTTCCAAATTACAAACCGTTTCGTCCGCTCGGATCATCAGGCAGATCTTACAGATTCTCGCGATTAGGTCGTCCACAGAACCTTGCACGAGGTCGTCAGCAAGTTTTTTAATCTCGGCTTTTGCAGCCTCTGAGAATTCAAGTCGTGAACCCCGTTTCTTCGAAGTGTATTGCGAGACTGCAGCCTGTGTAATCCCCAGCGTTTTAGAGATCTCATTTTGGGACAGTCCTTTTGCAATCAGCTCTCGCGCAAGAGCCGCTCGGATACACGGTAATACCTCCCACACGATGATCTCACAAGGAAATTTCATCTTATTTCTACTTTACCCACGGTAATAATAAAAGAGTGCTCCTTTTATATTATAACAATTGTTATATACGAACATTGGTGACAACCATGAATACAAGGAATTTGCTCTATTTCACGCTTTCCGAGATAGAACCTCGGGTCTGGTTCATGCTTACCGGCTGCAATTTCCGTTGCAAGGGGTGTTTCCGACCTGCACGAGATGGAGGAGGGACGGCACTCACTGCGACTGAGACCCTCGAGCGAATGGATGAGGCATGCTTGAACTACTATGGGACTGTCCCGGGAGAGGCAATGATCACCGGTGGCGAACCAACCCTCGATAAGGCCTATTTATTGCGTTTGATCGAGGGTTTACGAAGGAGAGATTTTGAAAAAATCGTGCTGATGACAAATGGTTACGCGTTGGGGTTGGATGAGGAGTATGTCCCAGCGCTGGAAAAGGCAGGTTTGACCGAAGCCCATGTTGATTTGAAGGCGTTCTCTGAGGATACTCATAGGTTTTATACCGGGCAATCGAACAAGCCGGTGTTGCGAGCAATCGAGAAGTTGAACGCTTCTGGAATAGAACTGCTCGTTCAAACGATTTATATGCCCGAGATTGTTGATGCGGGCGAGCTAGAAAAAATAGCAACGTTTCTCGCTTTTGTAAACAAAGAAATAAAGTTCAGAATCAATCCTTTTGCACCGCTCTTCGCATACGAGGAGGTAACGGGGCGTCCGACATTAGAAGAAATGGAACGCGCGTATGAAATCGCTTCGAAGTATCTTCCGAATGCCATTATAAGTCGTAGCTGTTATCGTGAATATCCTACGCCACCACCACAAAAGACGTGGATAACCGTCTATCCTGACCTTTCGATGAAGCGACGAGGCATGAAAGACCAAGCGGAGGAACGCTTGTCTTGGTTGAGTGGTGTTAAACCTCGCGAAAACGTTTTGGATGATTGGCAGAAAGAGGAATGGGACTTTACGTTACGGCATGATTTGGTTGGTATCTCAGAATCTCCCTTGCAACAAACTGAGATAAAAGACGAAGAGACGAGCATGGGACCTGTAACAGTAAAATTCCCGAGAGCTTTGCATGAGTTAACAAAAACGAAGGTGACGGAACTTGATGTCAATGGCTCGGCAACAGTAGAAGATGTGCTGAAGAGCTTGGTAGAAACGTACGGCGACAAATTTAAGGAAACGATATTGGTCGCGGACGGAACCAATGGCGGCGTAAAAATCAAGCGCTCGTTCAACGTTTACCTTGACGGCATGAACATCAAAAACCTGCAGAGTCTAAACACCGAGGTCCGTGGAAATGACGAAATAATAATTCTTTCGTGGGTGAGTGGCGGTTGATGGAGCTTTAGTGTCAATTTTCTCACTTTCCTTTTTCTTCGCCATAGCTTTCCCACGGGGAAGGGCCATTGGGCATAAAGAGTAAAGAGACCTCTTCATTTCCCACTCTAACTGATAAAACTTATAATTACTATAGCCAATACATTATCATTCAGAAACTTTCGTCTAAAGACAGGGGTAAATAACGGATATGGACGTGAGGTCGCGGGAAAAACAACAGGCACTTGTAACTGCTGCGGTGATCTTGGTATTTTTAGTGCTTATTACCTTAGTGGCAACCATTGGTGGTGGTTTAGAAAGACACGAATGGTCCGAGGTGCGAATTGTGGATATCGATATAGCTGCAGAAGCGCTCGATATAGCGGAGGCATCGCTTAATGTGACCACGTATCTTGACAATAGTGGAGATGCCGTTTCGGGCGAGATAGACGTCATGGTGAAGGCATACGATGCCGATACGAATTTACTTATTACTACTAACCGGACAAATGTAGGAGCAATCGACGGGATGAAAACGCAATCAGCAAGTACCGGTGTAACAATCCCAAAAGAAGGCGGTTATAAACTTCAAATCGTCGTTTTTGAAGATGGAGAAGGTATACAGCGTGCTGAAACGATGATCTACGGATTGACCAGTCTGGAACCCCCGTCTAACGCAAAGATATCAATACGAGCGATCGATTTCCTCGTGGAAGCGGTGGAAGTGGCGAATGACGGGACCGGCGAGTATGCAGTCATTAATACCACTCTCTACATTGACAATCTCGGAAAGGATGTTAGCGGTCTGCGGGCATTAATAAAGGCGCGGGATAACGATACGAGATTGCTTGTAGATAAAAAGTGGAAAGACCTTGGTGATCTAAAAGAAGGCACCACATCGCTCCATTATGCGGAACTACGAGTGCTCAATGGTCGGGATTATAGCGTTGAAGTTCAAGTATGGCAATCGGAAAGGGTGATAAAGGAAAGCAGTGGGATGGTTCTCTTAAGTCCTTTTGCAAACAGAACGGTGGTGTTGGAGGCGAAGGAGAAAACGGTAGAAATTTCACCTTCAATCAAAATATCAGATTTTGTTGGCTCTGCAGGAGGCTACGAGGAAGAGGGTTATAGAGCACCAGTTCCCCTATCTGAGCCGATCCCAGAAGAACCCGGCTTTGAGATGTTACCGACAGTAGTTGCACTCGTCATCGCTCTTGCTTTCGTGTTAAAGAAGAAGAGGGGAGGTAGGTGAGGGAAGAAATGGAAAACGAGAACGAAAAACAGGATAAGGTTGTTGTGACGGATAGTCTGAAAGAAAATGAGCGATTTGCAGCCGGGGATATTTTCAGGTATTTCAGGTTCGGCCTCTTTGCAATCCTTATGCTCTTACTTCTGGTTGCTACCTTCCAATTCTATTTCTCCGCTTTGGACGCTATCTCCACGCTCTTCACGTATGAATACCACTCCTTGGTGCAAGCAGGCTTCGCCGCGTGTATCCTTGCTATTGTCGTGTATCTGCTGCGGGTGGTCATTGTAAAGGAAAAATAAGAGCGGTAGAGCCGGGAGTGTTGCCACTCTGATCTTGTAGTGATTATTCGTACATGAAAACGTTTCTGACGTGAATTTCTGCCCAAATTCACTGGTAAAAGATTATAAATTAATCTTTTTAAAGCTTAATTTTGCTCATTAGTCATTAATACGCATTTATTTAAGGCTTGAATGACTATTGGAAATTGTTGAGAATAAAAGACCTTAAACGTGTTTATTTAGTACTTCTTTTTCTTCCACTTTCATCGCTTTTTTTTAATGCTTGGAATCATCTCCTCGTCATTATAGATACATAAAAGCCAAAAATAAGTGTAAAAAGTGGAAATACGGACATAATGTCTTGCGGGATTATTAAAACCGGTGGTTAATCATAATAGTCACTAGAAAGATTTTATTTAATTCATTTATTTTAATAATAGGGTTATATGCAAAACACCGAAAAGCTTTTACGCCTGAATGAGATTGTCATCCAATTACTATGTTAGACGAAAAAACACCTTTATTGAAAAGGAGGAATTAATCATGGCAAACGAGCAGCGATTACCCGGGACGGATATAATAGGTCATGGCTATGATGCAACGGGGCACTATGCCGACGCATCAAGTTTGACCCTTCCAGTTTTTGACCTTGGTCCGTTCGATGCCATAGTAACGGCACCCAATGACAAAGTCTACGCATTGCCCGGCTCAATAAAAGAATCATGCATCTTTGCAGACATGTCTCATGGAAACTACCACCGTATTAGCGGCGAAACTGCCGAAGAGTACAGAAAGAGCTTGAGTGTCGATGTCAAAGTGTCAGGTGAGTATGGGCTCTTCTCGACATCTGTTAAAACCCACTTTTCAAAGGAGGAAATAGCCAGCTTCAACCATACCTTTGTGACGTTGTACCATCACTATGACTTATGGACAATAGGGCTCCCGGATATTGCCACGTTAAGCATGTTACCGTCGGCGAAAGCTGATATCGATGGAACAAGCGGCATGTCCCCCTTGGGGGTTATTAGAAAGTACGGAACCCATGTCGTGGTTATTGCCGTTATTGGCGGTCGTTCGAGGTATAGTTGCTTCGTCGACCGTTCAAAGTATACAAGCGAGACTAATATCGTTGTGGCCGTAGAGGCAGCTTATAAGGGTGCACTAAACTTGGATACGAGTATGGAGACACAGCACAAGGAGGCTGTAGAAAAGCTCAAGAGTAGTGCAAGGGTTGACTTCGACACCATTGGCGGTGAGTTCAAATCGGGTTTTGATCCCGCGAGTTTTGTCGATTGGATGAATTCGTTTAAAGAGCATCCTGTTCTCGTCGATTTCACTAAACGGAGCCTGATTGAGATCTATAAGCTTGCTGCCAATGAAGAGAGAAGGAATGAATTGAGAGCTGCGTTTGTCCAGTATATCAAGGACTCCGAGAAACTAGTGCCGGACGATATACCGCTTCTTGAGGTAGAGGTTGTTTCAGCACAATCCGTCGATGGCGTAGGCAGCGATAGCGGTAGCGGTGCAAAAAATGATCTGGCGGTTTACAGACCTAAATTGCCGGCAGGGTGGTATTGGGTAGGCCAGTCAGGAAATAACAATACTAAGTTGATTAGAGTAAAGCCGCTTGTACCTGGCGCCGTTACGGAACCACTCGGCTACCAGTGTGCATGGACCGATGCCGGATCCAACAAAAACCAGGGGTACTCGCTCTGGAACATCAGCCCGCAACCCAAGTACCGAGCCCTGGGAGGCATTGCACGTCTTGGAAAGGGGAGAACGGATTGGGCCGCGCCACATGGAGATGAAGCGAAAGGTGTTGCTTGTGTTCACGAGTCACTTTGCGCCGAGGGAGATATTGGTGGCGGGATCTGGAACGACAAAGGAACTCATGCGCGGCATGATGGAAGTGTTTGGGAAATCAAGCCTAAAGGTGAAACTGGGATTCACGCACATACCTTCTTCTGTCAGGGTAACCATTCTAAGCCCAACGCAAAGGTCTATGTAATAAAAAAAGGAGAGAAGGTCAAGTTTGTAGATAACTCCTAATTAGTTCTCGGGGGAATAGACTCTGGCCTTACATTGCCAAGCCAAACTAAGTAATGCCTAACAAACCCATTCGGCCGATGCGCTAACTGCGCTCGGCTGATGGGCAACTTTATAGAATAATTTCAAGCGCAACCCCCCTATTTCGCGTGGAAAACGAAAAGAAGGTGTTCGTTTTTAGCATCGATCTAATGTAGATTGAACAACCAAACTTTTTATTGGAGTATTTCAAATATATTTGAAATGGTGGGCGCGGTACAGATTATCTTAGAAGCGGGTGTGGATACGTTGATGGAGTACCTCTCACTCCACGTGATGACCTGCTTAGTGCCCGCGTTCTTCATCGCCGGCGCCATTGCGGCTCTCTTATCAAAAGAAGTTGTGCTCAAATACTTCGGCGCGGACGCGAAGAAATGGCTTTCTTATAGCGTGGCTTCCTGCTCAGGTACGATTCTCGCGGTCTGCAGTTGCACGGTACTGCCGATGTTCGCAGGCATTTACAAACGGGGCGCAGGTATCGGGCCTGCTACGGCATTCTTGTACTCGGGACCGGCGATCAATCTCCTGGCCATTGTGCTTACCGCACGCGTACTCGGGCTCTCGATCGGGATAGCCCGGGCCGTAAGTGCCGTCTTGATGGCGGTCGTGATCGGCTTGAGCATGGCGGCGCTCTTTGAGCGTGAGGAGACAAAGGAGGAGGAGAAACGCGTAACTCCTGTAGTTTTTTCTATACTGGATGACGCAGAGGTGGAGCGTCCCGGATACATCACGGCGCTGTTTTTTGCGCTCATGGTCGCGATTCTCCTCGTGGGAGCGTCCGGATTAATTTCCTGGGTCACGAAACTCATTGCGCTCGCTTTCATGATCGCGGGACTTGCTCTTGTAGTAATTGTCTATTATTCGAAAGATGAGGTAACAGAGTGGGGGATGGAGACCTGGTGGCTCACCAAGCGGATATTCCCTATCCTTCTGGTTGGTGTATTCGTTATAGGGCTTATCGGCGGTATTGCAGCGATTTATGCACCTTCTCATGATCCTCACATTGCGGTTGGAGAGTTAACGAAACCCTATTTCGGAAACAATTCTTTCTTCTCCTGCTTTTTATCCTCCATAGTGGGTGCACTATTGTACATGCCGACGTTATTGGAAGTGCCAATTGTCGGCAATCTTTTCGGGTTCACGACCGGGCAGATGGCCGCAGGGCCTGCCCTCTCTCTGTTACTCGCGGGGCCATCACTCAGTTTTCCCTGTATGGTCGTGATCTGGAGGACCATTGGCTGGAAGAAAACTTCCGTTTACATCGCGTTGGTGGTGCTCATCTCTACGTTCGTCGGGATGCTGTATGGAGGCTTTGTGGGCTGATAACCCGTAAAAGGGAGAAAGAACCTGAAGGAAGGAAAGAAAGAAGGTGATGGTAGCATGAAAATACACATATTTGGCTCGACGCCACCGTGTGCGAGATGCAAGATGACGGAGAAGCTGGTGAAGCGCGCGATAGAAGAGCTTGGATACAAGGATATTGAGGTTGTGAAGCTCGATGCGTTTTCTGAAGAAGCGGAACGGCTTGGAATTCTGATGACGCCAACGACGGTGATCGAAGATAAGATAGTGAAGCAGGGGGGCGTGCCGAGCAAAGACGAAGTGAAGCGAGCGATAGAAAAGGTGAGGAAAGAGGAGAAATAAATGGGGGAAATGAGTGCACCCTTTCCAGAAATTCCCTGTAAAATACCGTCTTCTTACACGATCTCTCAAGAGACTTTAGAAGAAGTGAATAAGGTCCTAAAT
>CAYUEX010000061.1:0-11376 GCA_964443855.1 uncultured Halobacteria archaeon
AGGGCTCAACAGCTTTCAGATGTTGAGGGCGAGGCTAGGTGGCTAAACACGTACAGAATATCGAATTTGACAACTTCAGTCACGATGAAATTGCTCGTGCAATGACAAAACTATGCGAAGATAGATATCAATTTCTAGCTGAAGAAGTAGAAGATTGTGAGAATATCTTTGAGAAGAAGAAGGGTGATCCCTTAAGCAAGCTTTACAAAAAGAAGCTCGATTACGATCTTAAAAAACCGGCTCTACTAAAAATATTGTTTGACTTTATCATATCAAACCCGGAGGATGAAATCGATGCTAATGGGAAAGCAAAAAGACCGGTGGTTCAGATAATAGAGAAAGTAATTACTTTGGCGGCGAAGAACTATCAGCCTGTCACACAGGATATTTGGCGTAAAAATCAGGAATCAGGACTTTTTGAAGATACAATTTCATAGTAGCAAACAAAATGTAGATGTTGTGGCGATCGGCCCCCTCATTCAAAAGAGTAGGATATGTTTAGAATACCTGTAGTTGCTATTAACAAATCCTAGACTACACCACTACGGCACATTTCCAGAAACCCAAAAACCTCATCAAAACTTTTATTTCGCCATTCGAACCGCACGGAAAATTCCGAAAAGATAAAAAGTATGAACTTATATGAATATATGAGGTCTGTTACCATGGCAATACGCTGGGATATAGCAATACGATGGCACGAATGCTGGAATGCCGCACCGGATATCTATGAACTTTTGAAGGCGAGTGAAACGTTAGAAAGCGCTCGTGAGAAGATTATAGGCTATCTTAACGCGTTAGAATGGACGTACCGGCGTGATATTGGTACCATCAAATCGTGGGATTATATTGTGCTTAAAGATGCTGTTCGTTGTCTGAAGAATATTATCTCGCCGCGTAATGAGCGGTTAGCAGAAACGTCAGCGTTAGAACATTTGTGGACCGCTGCGGTAACCGGCGATGCTGACGTGGCAGAGGATTTTGTTGACGAATTCATGCATTTATTTAAAGCCGTCAAAGGCCAGTCGGACGTCTACCCTTCGCGGTTGATGGAGGACGTTGAACTACCTGATTTTGAGCAGTATAAAGGACGAGAAGCGGCGTTACTGCGGTCTGATTATCTTGATCAAATGGGGCAGCGTATGAACGACTTTCTTGTGCGCTATCCGAGTGGCCTCCAACCTGAGATCGCAGAGCGGCGTAAGGAGAATAAAAAACGGATTTTAGACGTGCTTGATGCAACGGAAGCCGATTGGGACGATTGGCGATGGCAGTTCAGACACGTCTTCAAGGACAAGAAGGGCTTTGAAACGATTAAACAGCTAATCACGCTAAACCCGATCCAAGAGCAAGCAATCGAGCTGGCGATAGAAAATAACGTTCCGTTTGGCGTCACTCCGCACTACCTGCATCTCATGGATCCCGAGCCGAGTGATTATGATTATGCAGTACGGCGGCAAGTGTTTCCACCGTTGAGCTATGTCGAGAATATGATTGCGCATCAAGAGGATAAAGAATTGGCATTTGACTTTATGCGTGAGCACGATACCTCGCCTATTAAGCTCGTTACTCGCCGCTATCCGACCGTTGCGATCATCAAGCCCTACGATTCATGTCCACAGATCTGCGTGTACTGTCAACGTAACTGGGAACTCACGGAACCGTTAATGAAGTCCGCCTTAGCGTCACGGGAGCACATTGATAAAGCACTCGACTGGTTTGCCGAGCACGAGCACATGATGGATGTTCTGTTAACCGGTGGCGATCCGCTGGTGATGAGCGATAGCTTACTCGAGTATATCGTAAAGCGGCTGTCTGAACTGCCACATTTGCGCAGTATACGAATAGCAACACGAATACCCATTACGGTGCCGCAGCGGGTTACCGAGGAGCTGTGCGAGCTCTTTGCACGCTACTACGAAGTGGGCAAACAAACACTCTGCATGGTCAGTCATTTCGAACATCCGTATGAAGTCACGCCCGAGACAGCGCAAGCGATCAGGCGTGTTAAGATGCATGGCATGCACGTGTACAACCAGCAGGTGTTTACGTTTGCGAACAGCAGACGATTTGAGACCGCAGCATTGCGTATTGCACTAAAACAGATTGGCGTCGACCCGTATTATACCTTTAACATGAAGGGCAAATCAGAGATTAAGGATTACGCGGTACCGGTCGCACGCATATTACAGGAGCGTAAGGAGGAGGCGCGATTGTTACCCGGTATCTTTCGAACTGACGAACCGGTGTTCAATGTGCCATTCCTCGGTAAAAACCACCTCAGAGCCTGGCAGGACCATGAACTTATCGCTATCCAGCCGGATGGGAGAAGAGTGTACTCATTCCATCCATGGGAAAAGAATATAGAGACCGTAAACCCCTATCTTTACACCGACGTTACAATACGGGGCTATCTGGAGAGATTAAAGGAACGCGGCGAAGATCCCGACGATTACCGGAGTATCTGGTATTATTATTAATCCTCTCTGCGGATCTCTACAAGCTTAAAATTGGAAACCGCGGTTAATGCTGTACAACATCTCAAGGTTGTTTTTACCTATACTACCTTCAGCGGTTGTTTTAATGTGGGGCTTTGAGTTCCCTTATGCATTCCTTAAGCAACGCATTCCCACGCTTAAGATGATCAATCTCGTCTTGAAGCAGCTCGATTAGCTCATCTCTGTCCATCCGACTCGTAAAATAGTATTTCAGTCATAGTACAGAAGCTTTTCGGTTAAGAAGAGATTTTAGAGGGCTTCGAAGGTGGTGAAGATGAGGTGGACGAGAGAGGTAGGTAAACACATACCAAAATTTCATATGTCTCGCTCTTCATATGGCGATGTCTGCTGTAAACGGGTTTGTACAATGGAACATATACATAATACTCCGACGATATGCTAAACATATATATGGGCGGAATAAAATATAACGAAATGAATGAAATGGGGGAGCATGATATAAAATGACATTCCCTTTACTGTGGCCCTATCATGCGGCTCTTATGAGTCTTGGATTCGTATGTTTGGCCACCGGTATGCTTGTCGCACGGTACCTGAAAACACGGCAAAGATGGCTGAATATCCATAAAGCCTTCGGTATAGTTGGCGCGCTTTTTGTTCTAAGCGGACTTTTCATGGCTATTTACATGGTCTCTGTATCCACAGGGCAGCATTTCGCCGTACCCCATGCCTATCTGGGTACAATTGCCATTATATTCGTCTGTATCACGCCCATACTCGGCTATGCACAGTTTCACGTCACGACAAATCGCGCGACGATACGTACGATCCATCGTTGGTCTGGTCGTATTACGTTGGTTCTCGTACTCAGCAACATGCTGTCAGGATTTTCGGTGGCAGGCCTACTCTGAGTGAGGCGATGTGACGATGGACAGATCCGAAACTTAAAGACTTCTGAACGTGAAGTCCTCGTCAAGGATCTGATAGTAGATAGAAAAAGCCGAAAAAACCAAAATAGAGGAGATGGATGAAAGATGATTGATATAAACATTGTGGTCTCAGGCGCTGCTGGTCAGGGAATCCAGACCATTGGGTATATAATCGCGAAAACAGCTTCAGAAGCCGGATATTATGTCTTCTCGTGGCAAGAGTACGAATCGAGAATTCGTGGGGGATCCAATAGCTATCGGATACGGATAAGCGACGAGCCGATAAACGGCCCTCTTGTCAGGGCTGATATATTATTGTCGCTGGATAAACAATCCAAAGCAAAATACCGGTCTTTGCTTAAAGAGGCGGGCATCATGATTGACGAGCAGGAGACCAGGGATCAGGTAATAACGGTGCCCTTTGTAAATATAGCTAAGACTGAGTTTGGAGATAAGCTCTTCGCGAACACAGTGGCTGCAGGCGCTCTAACCGCGGTGCTGGGAATCGAGCTGGACTCGCTCAATGATGTGATCACCGACGAGTTTAGCGGGAAGAGCAATGAGATCGTCCGCACGAATATCGCAGCGGCATCGTCGGGCTATACGTTAGCAAAGACGAGCTGCGAGGGCGTGTGCCCCTGGGTACTGCCAAAAAGGGAACAAAAACAGTATCTCATTTCAGGAAATGAGGCGTTGGCACTTGGCGCTGCGGCTGCCGGATGCCGTTTCATCGCTGCCTATCCCATGACTCCTTCCACGGGGATCATAACGTTCCTCTCAAAACAGAAAGACAGACTGAAAATATTCACTGAGCAGGCAGAGGATGAAATAGCAGCGATAAATATGGCGATCGGTGCAAGTTACGCCGGAGTACGAGCGATGACAGCCACCTCAGGTGGCGGATTCGCGCTCATGGTTGAAGGAATCAGCCTTGCAGGAATGACCGAAACGCCGGTTGTTATCGTTCTGGGCCAACGACCTGCGCCTGCAACTGGTCTGCCAACGAGAACGGAACAGGGCGACTTGCTCTTCGCCATCAGTGCAGGTCACGGCGAATTTCCCAAGCTCGTGTTCGCACCGTCTGACCCGAAAGATGCTTTTCACAAGATTATCCGCGCGTTCAACTTGGCTGACAAATATCAGACCCCAGCGATAGTTCTGAGTGACCAGTTCTTGGCTGACTCTAAGTTCACCGTGGAGGATTTTGCGCTTGATACACTGGTGAACGCGCCATATCTGGCAAATCCGGAAGATATAGGGGATTATAAGCGGTATCAGCTAACAGAGACCGGGATTTCGCCCAGGCTTTACCCCGGCCAGAGCCAGCATCTGGTCTGTTGCGATAGCGATGAGCATGATGAATCTGGTCATATTACGGAAGACTTGCAGCTCAGGAATAGGATGGTGGAAAAGCGGCTCACAAAGTTCGAACTTCTGCAAACGGAGATACTGCCGCCGGAAGCGTATCGGATCGATGAGGCTGAGGACGTATTGGTGAGTTGGGGATCGTCGCGGAACGCTATATTCGAAGCAGTAAATAAGCTCAGAGAGAACGGTGCTAACGTTGGATTGCTCCATTTCACCGAACTCTGGCCCCTTCCCGCGTACGAATTCCCGCCTGAGAAGCATTATCACCTGGTTGAAAGTAACGCAACAGGGCAATTCAGGCGATTTTGCTCCGGAGTGAGTATGGCTTGAAGGTGAAGCGCACCATTACTCGCTATGACGGTTTACCGCTGGATTGTGATTACATACTGGAGGCGTTTGAACATGGTTAATCTGGAAGATTATCGGAGCGATGTGGAGAACCAGTGGTGCCCAGGCTGCCCGAATTTTGGCATACTGACGGCATTGAAGAAAGCTTTGGTAGCTCTGGATAAGAAACCCGAAGAGCTCTGTTTAGTCTCGGGCATCGGTCAGGCGGCGAAACTGCCACACTATTTACGATGCAACTTCTTCAATGGGCTCCATGGAAGGGCACTCCCGATTGCCACGGCTATAAACGTTGTGAATCCGAAACTGACCACAATCGTCGTGACCGGCGACGGTGATTGCTACGGTGAGGGTGGCAACCATTTCTTGCATACCTTCCGCAGGAACCCGAATATTACGCTCATTGTGCACAATAATCAGATATACGGACTCACTAAAGGTCAAGCTTCTCCTACAACAGAAACCGGGGACAAAACGAGGCTTCAATTTGAAGGTGTCAAAATCGATCCGATGCAGCCCCTAGCACTCGCAATTCTGCATGGATGCCCGTTTGTTGCTCGAGGATATGCAGGCGACATCAAGCATCTGACCAATCTCTTCATCGAAGCACTACTGTTTAACGGTTTCTCTTACGTGGATGTGATCCAGCCCTGCATCAGCTGGGGAACGCATCCCACGAGTTGGTATAAGGAGCGGATTTACCACTTACCACCAGATTACAATCCGCATCAGAAGGATGCTGCACTGGAAAAGGCTGCAGAATGGGGCGATAGGATCCCTATTGGTATTGTTTATCGGGCGGAGAAACCACAGCGGCTTTTCGGCGATTATTTCAGAGAGAATATCTCTGCCGGCTCGTTAACTGAGCTTGACTTTCCTGCGCAACAAACAATCGCGGAAATGATCGAGCAGTTTGGAACACATAATATGAGGCAGAAGAGGAGATATCATGAAAGAGTATGATATTATCGTTATTGGATCCGGTGCCGGGATGCTCATTGTCGAGGGTGCAGTAATGCAAGGTCTCAAGGTCGCTCTGGTGGATAAAGGGCCGTTGGGCGGCACGTGTCTGAATGTGGGATGCATCCCCTCAAAAATGCTGATCTATCCTGCAGACCGCATAGCTGAGATACAGGAAGCCACAAAATTGGGTATCGAGGCGAAAATCACCTCTATCGATTTCACTGCAATCGTTGAGCGGATGAGAAAGACACTACGGGAAAGTAAGGCGCAGATGCGAGCGGGAATCGAACATAGAAGCAATCTCGATTTTTATAAGACTGAAGGGCATTTTACGGAAGACTACACCATGGAAGTCAAGGGTGAAACAATCAAAGCCCAAAAGATATTTATCGCGTCCGGCGTGAGACCCTCGATTCCGCCTATCAAGGGCATTGACAAAATAGCGTATTTAACCAACGAAACAGTGTTGGATCTCCAAACGAGACCGGAAAGTATGGTCATAGTTGGAGGTGGTTATATCGCGGCTGAATACGGGCATTTTTTCGCCGCTATGGGCACAAACGTGACCATCATTCAGCGACGTGACAGACTGATGCCCAATGAAGAGCCGGAGGTATCAGAATTGTTACAAAACGAAATGACAAAGCGTATGACCGTGGCAACAAACATCGAGGTAGCCGAAGTAACGCAGCGTGCGAACGGCTATACCGTCATCGGAAAAGACAGAAACACTGGCGAAGAGAAGGAATTTGTAGCTGAGAAAGTCATGATTGCCGCGGGGCGGAACTCCAATGCTGATTTGTTAGCTGTAGAACGTACCGGCGTGGAGACCGATGAACGAGGCTTTATAACGGTTAATGAGTATCTCGAAACGAGCAAAGCGAACATCTGGGCATTGGGTGATGCTATTGGCAAGCACCTGTTCCGACATGTAGCCAATCAAGAGGCGTTAGTGGCATGGCACAACAGTACGCAGTCAAAAAAGGTAGCAATGGATTATCGTGTGATACCCCATGCGGTGTTCTCCCATCCGCCAATCGCGTCGGTCGGACTGACCGAGGAGCACGCGAGAAAAGAGCATGAAATCTTGGTGGGAAAGGCGCACTACTCTGAGGTGGCAAAGGGAGAAGCCATGATGGAAAAGGAGAGTTTTGCCAAGGCAATCGTGGATAGAAACAGTCGAAAAATACTTGGCTTTCATATTATCGGTCCTTACGCGCCCATACTCATCCAGGAGGTTATTACTGTGATGGCAAATGAGCAGGACTTTATGGCGCTTGCGCAAGGTATGCATATCCATCCCGCGCTGCCTGAGGTGGTATTGGCGACGTTTCGGAACTTGAGAGAGCCGTAAACATGAGAAGGAGTGTTCAGTAAATCTCACCGCTTCTTCCACTGCCGTTTTGGGTTTCGGCTTTTTCACTAGGAGTGAGACTTTAGGTAAATGCCTGCCGCAGCGTTTCACCCGTTCCTGTTGTGCTTCATTGTGATTAGCACTGGCTATCTGTGGATGCCGTGATATGCAGAGTGCGTTACCTTTATATGAAAACAGCAAAATAAGCTAAAGTTTTATTTGGAAAGGAATAGATAGTAATAGTAATTCCTCATTTCATCACCGGAGATGAAAAGGTGAGAAGCAAGTAAGTGAGGAAGGGAGAGGAAAAAATGTTGTTGAGAAAAACGATAGCAGCACTGCTAGTAGTCCTAGTGTTCAGTCCTTTTGTTTCCGCAGCTATTATGGGCAATCCAGCGGGGCCAATGGGGCAGATGAGGCCACAAGAACGGTTTCAGCAGGGCATAGAAATGCGGCATGGCAGTGGCATGTATGGTCTGGGTTTCATGCACAGCGCGGGCATGTGGCTGGGGGAATACAGCAACTTTGAGCTAGATGCAGAGGGCGCCGTGATCAACTACAGCGTGGGTGGCTTTCCCGTTTTTGACAAGATTTCCTTTGAAGACTTTCAGTATGAGGAGAATATAACGATCAGCATGGTAACACGGATTATTGGAGATGATGCAACAAAGATAATTCAGCTTCATGACAATCCGAGCGGCAACATAAACCTGATGGCACTTACCGCTGCCTGGGCAATATTCGACCTACCAGAAGGGGTTACGCCAAGTGAGATCGATGGAGGTGTCTTGGTAGAATCGGAAGAAGTAATCGGCTATATCATTAACTCATACTATCACGGCACCGATGTCACGTACACCATTGAGCCGAACAGGGTAATAGCTGAGATGCCAGCCGGCAGCATGGTTGTGGTGAGAACCGGAGCTGTCAATTTTCCCTTAGGTTCCGGCCAATATCGTGAAAGTTGGATGGCAACAAATAGGGTAATTGCTCGAGGCATAGCAGGGGGTAGATATGGGTGTGAGATAGCGATAGGCAACCAGTCTACTTACAGCCCTTTGAACTATAGCACGGAGATCGAGTGCTGGGCTGATCAATTTGAACGGGATAGATTGAGAGTCCGTGTACGATCCACAATCGTAACCGGCACGTTGATTGGCATAAACTTCGATAACAGGTCCTTTGACATTGGTGATCCTGACAGGTTGCAGGTTAGACTCAATGATCGGCTCATGAACCGAACAAGGGATTTAAATAGGTTATACAACGAGACAGATATTCCGCAGTGCTGGTGGCTTGAACAGGCTGGTTCAGTTCAGATGATCTGTAACATCCCTCGATTCTCGGAGCAGATTATAACAATTGAGCCTGGAGTTACACCTGAAGTCACTCCTGAAATCACGCCAATACCAAGTCCAACACCTACGCTAACGCCATCATCGACGCCATCACCGACACCAGCAGTATCGCCACCCGTAACGTCCACACCGACGCCTACACCACCCGGTTTCGAAGTGGTGTTTGCAATCGCAGGATTACTCGCCGTTGCATATATTTTGAGAAGAGGGTGCTAATCCCTATCATCCATCCCTCTTCTCAATCTTTTATTTTTCGCCTTACGTCGTGTCTAAAATCGCTTTGCACCGCTCATTCAACATAGCGTCAGCATCATCAATTCTGATTCAAAGTACATGCATGCATAGATACATCTGTCAATACTAGAACTAGCTCATTACTGTTTGACTAGTCTATCGTCGGAAACCGTTCTTCGCAGCCATTGATGCAAGTTCGCTGCCGAGCACAAAAATAGCCTGCTTGTGCTCGTCCTTGCTGCGGTGCACTTGGAACGGGGAGATCGAAAGGTCTTTATACTTATTGAAATCGCAATCCAAGCCCTGTTCCTCACAATACTTCTTCATCTGAGCCAATAGCATATGCAGATGTACCAGCTCTTCTTTTTTCATTGTACTTTTTAGAAGGCTTCTATGCCCTCTGATATATCATCTAGAATGAGTAGTATAAGTAGGTATAAGGGCTTTAGGTCCGAACCTCAATACATGCAAAAAATATTGCTGGTCTATCTTTTAGCTGATATGTTGGTTCAAATTCTGTGTTTTCGGGTGAATGTGTATTAAGCATAAAACTTTTAACCTCGCAATAACAATTCAGTTATTGTAAACCTCAAAAAACTATGAAGCACGCAAAGCTCGTAACGGTTGGGTTTCTCGTAATAGTCATTTCGGCACTCATATTTTCCAGTGGCTGCATTCGAGAACAACAAGAAGAAGAACCCGTCGAGTATATTGAGATTAGAGAATACGAAGGTGAGAAGCTCTCTTCGATCGATGATTTCAGAGAAAATTCGATTAAAGGTCCGCAGCAGGTAGACAAAGAAAGCTACGTACTTGAAATCACGGGTCTGGTGGAAAACCCTCGAACCTATTCGTACGACGAGATCGTTAATGACTTCCAAACGTATAAAAAAGTGGTACGATTGGACTGTGTCGAGGGCTGGAGTGTCACCATTTTCTGGGAAGGGGTATTGGTCAGAGATTTACTAAAAGAGGCGAACGTTTCGTCAAATGCAACGGTCGTCATCTTCCACGCCTATGACGGCTACACCACCTCGTTGCCCCTCGAGTACCTTCTGGACAATGACATCATCATGGCATACAAAATGAATAACGTGACGCTGCCGCCCGAGCGCGGGTTCCCGTTTGAGCTCGTTGCAGAAAGTAAATGGGGCTACAAGTGGATCAAATGGATAACCGAAATCGAACTATCTGATGATACTGCGTACCGGGGTTATTGGGAACGCAGAGGCTATTCGAACAACGCTGACCTGAATGAGAGCTTTATTGGAAGGTAGGAATAGCTTCTTTCTTTGCTGCTTTTGGTTTCTACTTATTGCTTCACTGTTAGCGCTTCGGTCACGAACTACAATTTTTCCACTGTTTTCCTGATAACGAGGGGTTGGGTTTTTAGATGATCGTAAGTGTTCTTTCCTCTCTGCCAAAAATCCATTGCATGTGAGTATTGTACGAAAATACATCACCAAATAAAAAATGTTTTTAATATGTGAAATAAAGGAGTATCGCAAGGAGATTATAAATGAGTGACAGAGCAGAAATCTTCTTCGAAGATTTTGTAGTGGGACTTGGTTTTTTCAGTGGGTTGTGGTATGCAATAAAATTAAATCCTCTTGCTGAAATGTTCAAAGCTCTCACTGAGATGATAAAGATATTAAATCCTGAATCGAAACTGGGACTCCTTTTACTTCTGATACCAACGCTCATCCTAGTTCTTTCAATTCTTGCGGCATACAGTATGGGCGGTGAATGGGGGCTAATTGCTGTTATTTGTGGATTCCTTGCTGGGGGGTTAATTTTTGTCACTGATGGTTTTTCGATATTTCTCTTGTTTGTTGGGATGGTATTAGGGGCATTTGCTGTAAGCAGTAAAAGAGATAATATTCTATTTTAAGACGGTACACAAGGATTTAATAGTGGCTGCTAAGAAAAAGAGAATTAATCTAAGTGCTTTTTAGTAACGAAACTCTCAGAACTTCTAGTTTCAGAAAATAACTCATGCGGGGGGCAGGATTCGAACCCGCGAACCCCTGCGGGAGCAGATCTTGAGTCTGCCACCTTTGTCCACTCGGTAACCCCCGCCCAGCTCAGGATTGATTAATTAATTAATTACGATAGATACTACACGATTATCGACGCAGCAGAGGCTAGCTTTGCGAACCGCTCCACAGCTTCTCGTGCCACCGGACCACGTATCTCCGAACCCGTTGGCGAGCCCTTCTCATCCACGAGCACCGCAGCATTATCCTCGAACTTCACGCGGAGCCCGGACGGTCTTCGGTATTCCTTGCGCTGCCGCACGATCACCGCCTTCAGAATCTGCTTCTTTATCTCTGGCCTGCCCTTCTTCACCGTTATGATCACCATAT
>CAYUEX010000062.1:0-11349 GCA_964443855.1 uncultured Halobacteria archaeon
TTTTGAATTCTATAACTGCAAGGTTATTGCGGGTATTTGGCACATGGAGAACAAAATCAGGAATTTTTCCATTTTTAAAGCAAGGAAGATGTTGATAACGCTTATCTACTTCCGCTTGAATTATTGGCCCACCAAAGTTCACTTCTCCATCATCCATTAATTTCCGAAGTTGATGATAAAACTCATATGCAAATGGTCTCTCCAGATATTTCTCTTCTGCGAGATGATGTTGTTCATTTTCATTTGATTCTATTGATTCTATTCTGGAATAGTCGATTTGAGAAAGTTTACAATACTTATCGTCCATCTTTTCCAAAGCGGTTTTTATATCCTGAATTATCATTTCATCACCTTAGCAATGGTGCCTAACATATTATATCCGAACTTGGTTCGTATATTCCTACAATCAGGCGATATATCCGAACTCAGTTCGCATATACCACCCTTTAGTGGGAACCTTCTCGCTCATTTTTTATTTACTTTACTTTAGACCCCAAATTTTGTGATAATGCGGACTGAGCGCTCGCAATTTAGTCGGCGTATGTGTCACTTTACAATCTTGGTAATATCTATTTCAATAATGTCCTCGGCACCCATGCCCTTCAACTTCGGTATGAGCACGTTCACTTCATGCTTGCTCACGACCGTTTCCACCGCGTAATAGCGGTTTTGGCTATTCTCAGAATCATAAAGCTGTGATATAGTCGGCCGTTTCATCGCCGGGAGCACCTCGATTACCTCCTTTAACCGGTCGTCCGCAACGTTCATACTGAGCAGGACCTTCCCCCGTGCTTCTATCACACCGGAGAGCAAGGTTCGTATCTCTTCCATCTCCCGTCTCTTTTCCGCATCACGCCACGCATCCTTATTCGCGATCAATTTCGTGGACGATTCCAGCAGGGTCTCGATTATCCGCCAGTTATTCTTCCGTAGAGTCTCGCCGGTCTCCGTAAGCTCGACGATACCGTCCATCATGTCCTTCGCTTCAGTCGCGCCGTACGAAAAGAATATCTGCACCGGAATGCCGAGGTTGTCGAAGAACGCTTTAGTAAGTTCGGGATACTCAGTGCTAATTTTACTGTGCGGCTTCATGTCATTTGCTCCTTGGATATCACTATCCGCCTGCACTGCCAGGACGATGTTTACCGTGCTCTCCTTCTCTGCGGCTTTGCTGTACTGCATATCCGCTATCTCTACGACGTCCGCACCCCGTTCCTCTATCCAATCCTTACCGGTGATACCCATGTCAAAATAGCCTTTCTCAACGTACTCTGGTATCTCCTGTGGGCGGAGTATCTTTACCTTCTCGATCCGTGGATCGTTGATCGTCGGGTTGTATTCCCGGCTCGTTACTTTTACCTCCAAGTCAGCCTGCTTGAACAATAACAGCGTCTGTGCTTCTAAACTGCCCTTTGGAATCGCTATGCTTATCATCTTCCCTAATAACCTCTTATCTCTCTGCAACTTTAAGTAGTATGAATATCGAATCACTTCAGTTTTGTATACCATAACGAATGAACGAGAAGACGAAACAATTCGTGTCCCGCAAATTTCAGGAGTATTATAAACGGGCAAGGATAGAACCGCCACCGGATTTCTGGATGCGCGAATGGGGCTTTGTACTCTTCGATCCACACTATCCCTCGAAACTCGTGATGCGCAGGCATACAGCGTTCGCCACGAAGGACGATTTGGCGATTTACCTTCGTGCAAATGCCCCAGCACACGCCTATTATTCTGCCGCTGTTTACAACTATCCCACAGAAGCAATGGCGAAAAAAGGCTGGATTGGCGCTGACTTGATCTTTGACCTCGATGCAGACCATATTGTAAGTGAAGGGGACCTCCCACGCTATTCCTACGAAGACTTGCTGGCGCTCGTAAAAGCAGAGACGCAGAAACTGATCGACTTCCTACGCAACGATTTCGGTTTTGCTGAGGATGAGCTAGAGCTAGCGTTCTCGGGCTCGCGCGGGTATCATATCCATATTAATGCCAAGGGTGTGCGCGGACTTGGCAGTCGAGAACGAAGAGAGATTGTTGATTATGTTATGGCTACAGGGCTCGACGTGGATAGCTTTTTGGTCACGGATTTGAAGGATAAGGAACATGGTGATGAAATGCTGCCGGGAAAGGGCGATTTGAGGGTAATACCCGAGGGCTGGGGCAAACGTGTTCGTGACGGGTTAATAGGATTCCTACACGAGATGGCGGCAATGGACGACGAGCAGGCGATTAAAGCAATCAGAGCTGCTGGAGAGATGGACCGGAAGAAGGCAAAAGAGCTACTGCGAATAGCAAAGGATAAAACCGTGATGCAAAGAATCGAAAAAGGGCAAATTCCTCAGTTTTATAAGCCTATCTGGTCAGAAATAACCAAAACGGTGACCAAAATCGTCCGGGTCAAATCCGCCGATCGCGTTGATGAACCGGTTACTGCGGACATAAAACGGCTTATTCGGCTGCCTGGTTCACTACACGGCAAATCGAGCTTGAGGGTGAAACCATTAACTGTCGAGACCTTTAAGGAGTTCGACCCGTTAGCAGATGCCGTGGTTTTTGGGAACTCCCCCGTTGAAATAAGCGCTGTTCGCAATTCGTCGATAGAACTGAAAGGGGAACACTATGCCGTGGCGGAGGGCGAAATTACTTCGGTACCGGAGCACGTTGCACTCTATTTCCTCTGTCGGGGCGCCGCGGAACTTACGTGAAGAAGAAACGAAAATGACTTCTCTTAGTAAAACGTCTTTCTTTAGAGAGTAAGTTCGATGGACATAGAGACGCTCTGGGGAATCCTATACAAGGAAAGGAACATGGCATCGTTGCAAGATCTACCGGCGAGTTTCTGCGAGGACGCGAGGGAATACATAGCACGATTGCAGGCGGAAAAGAGAGAAGCGGATGATAGGCGAGGCGAGCTTGTGGAAGACGAGATACGGAATGCGCGGACGAAAGTGGAGGATATCGTTAGAAGGCGTATAGGGAAGATCGTAAAGCTTGCCAGTTCGGGCACGAAAACGCCGCCGAAGGGGATGTTAGAGGAGGAAGAGCTAATATTCAAGGGCGTAAAACGTCATGTGGACGAAGGCAAGGAGCGCATATTTGCATTGATGATGGATGGACAAGAGGGCGAACGAGAGGTTGGGGGAGAAGAAAACCGAAGCGATCAGGAAGAATCTTCATGGCATATCTTGAAATCGGCTGAGCCCACTTCAGCCAAAGAGCGAGATGAAGAACTGCATATCGTTCGGATCTTAGAGGACATACCGACCTTCATGGGTACTGACGGTAGAATTTATAAAGTGAAAAGAGAAGATGTTATTATGTTGCCTAAGACCAACGCTGAGATCTTATGTAAGCGAGGGGTTGCAGAGCGATTTGAGGGAAAAGAGGTGAATAAAGGAGGTGAATACGAGATAGGAAAATGAAGATGCCAAAGCACATGCGGATTTACTGCCCCTTTTGTGGTAAACACACCGTACATGACGTGGAAAAGGTAAAAAGAGGAAGAGCTTCTTCCTTAAACTGGATCGTAAGACAGAAGAAACGCAGATCGGGCATAGGTAATGCGGGTAAATTCTCAAAAGTCCCTGGTGGAGATAAGCCGACGAAGAAGGTCGCTCTCCGGTATAAGTGCACGGAATGCAAGAAATCACATCAAAGGAAAGGCTTTCGAGTATCTAAACTTGAGTTGGTAGAGTGAAAATGGAGACGAAAACGGATAACAAATTTTTAAGAGTTAAATGTAACGATTGTGAAAATGAGCAGGTCATCTTTGATCATGCCTCGACGCGGGTGAAATGTAACGTCTGTGGAAGCACGTTAGTTGAGCCGCGAGGCGGAAAGGCAGAGATAAAAGGCAAAATAATCGAGGTTCTTCGCTAGATGGCACGGGACGAATGGCCGGAACGGGGCGAATTAGTCGTTTGCACCGTAGTAGAGCTTGAGAGTTTCGGTGCTTTCGTTACTCTTGAAGAGTATGGGGATAAAGAAGGGCTTATTCACATAGCACAAGTATCGTCTGGCTGGGTGAAGCATCTGCGCGATCACGTACGCGAGGGGCAGAAAATTGTCTGTAAAGTGCTTCACGTGGATGAACGGCGTGGGCATATTGATTTATCCTTAAAGGCGGTAAAAGACGGCCAAAAGCGGCAGAGAATAAAAGAGTGGAAGAACGAGAAGAAAGCGAAGAAGTGGCTTAATCTCGCGCTCACTGCGCCAACCTCTCAAATTGGAATGAGTACCGAGGAGCTCGAAGCGATCGAGATGACTTTGTTGGAGACGTACGGCAGTTTGTACGATGCATTTGAAGATGCTGTACGGGTTGGCAAAGGAGCCATGCTTGAACTAGGGATAAAAGACGAATACGCAGGTGCAATCTACGAGGTTGCTCAGGCTAACGTAAAACCCCCTTCGGTGCAGATAAACGGGTATGTAGAACTCAAATGTCCTTTGCCTGACGGTGTGGAGATGATAAAGAGCGCGTTGACGAAGGCAGAAGAGCTGCTAAAAACAAAATCCACTGACAAAGGCAAAGATAAAGATGAAGATGAAGAGGAAATGACCAACGGAACCACCGTGGAATGCTTCTATATCGGTGCACCGAGGTATAAAATACGTGTCAAAGCTCCGAATTACAAAGAGGCAGAAAGCGTATTGAGCGAGACGGCGAATGCTGCCATTGAGGAGATAAAAGGACACGAAGGGTCTGGGAAATTCTACCGAAATCTTCCGCAGTAAGTACCTTTAAATGATAAAATATCAAAAGCAAAAATTACATTATTATGGCTATCAATTTCAGAAATGCTTTTATAATGTCAAAAATAAGAAAATGTGAGGTGTGTGGTGAATATACCTTAAAAGAGGTATGCGAGAAGTGTGGGAGTGTGACGAAGAATACGAAACCTCCGCGGTTCTCTCCTAAAGATCCTTACGGTCGATATAGGAGGATGATGAAATATGAACGAGATAGAAATACATGAGTTTAAAAAGGTGAAATTGAAGAAGCCTGTGATGATAGAGGGGCTTCCAGGTGTGGGAAACGTCGGTAAATTGGTAGCTGAGCATATGATTCATGAACTGAATGCCGAGAAGATACTCGAAATCTTATCATGGCATTTCCCTCCTCAGGTTTTGGTCAATAGCGATGGTACGGTTCGTTTAAGTAAAAACGAGCTTTATGCCTGCAAATCGAAGGAACAGGACTTATTAATCCTTACCGGTGACCAGCAGAGCGTGACCAATGAGGGGCATTATCTGGTCGCTGAGGCACTTCTTGACATCGCAGAGCAGTATGACGTCTCCCGCATTTACACACTGGGCGGCTATGACATCGGTCAGCTGGTGGAGAAGCAAGCGGTGCTCGGGGCTGCGAATGAGCCAGAACTTGTGGCTGAGATGAAGAAATATGACGTTGAATTCAGAGAGGAAGAGCCAGGAGGGAGCATAGTGGGGGCTTCAGGGCTTTTGTTAGGGCTTGGTAAACTGCGGAATATTCCTGCGGTATGTTTGCTGGGTCTCACCTCGGGTTATTTGGTAGATCCAAAGAGTGCACAGGCAGTTCTCGCAGTATTGTCCCGCGCGTTAAATATCGAACTGGACATGCAGGCTTTGGAAGACCGTGCAGAAGAGATGGAAAAGGTAGTCGAACGCCTGAAAGAGATGGAGCAAGCACAGGTTCCTCGGATGCGGGATGAAGAGTTAGGCTACATTCGATAGCCTCTGTCTCACTATAATATAAATAAAAACAAAAGGACAACCGCACTGCACTGACTTAATCTACATCGATTCGTGCATCGTGCGGTTCTTATTATCCTATTCTTCGCTTCGCTGCTGCTCTCAGGCAGATTCAGAGGTTAGTACTTTTAGAGACGCAGGCATCTTAACGACATCGCCTACTTTTATCCCTACCACGTATTCCAACTCCTTCTCTTTTGCGATATCCACGATCCTCTGTGTGATTACACCATCGAAGACCACGCTATTCGCACTCTCGCTCATTTCCTTTAATTCCTTCGCGAGGTCCCGTACCGTAGTTTCCTTTAGTACGTTCTTCTCCTTGTCTAACAGTCGTGCCTTAAACGTGCCTTCGAGTTCTTCAAGCTGAGATTTAAACGGATTCGGCGTCTTTTCCGCCTCCTTTTCCGTCTCCTCGGGCTTCTTTCTTTGGATCACTCTCTTAGGCGCGCGCTCTATCTCCTTCTTCTCCTTAGTGAGCTCCTGCTGCTCGACGGGCGTCTTGTTATGCAGTGCCTTCGCTATCTCCTTGTAGGTCATATCTTCGACACTTCTGCCCTCGGGTGTCGCTACAATATAATCCACCTCAGCGATTTGTAACAGCTCCTTCAAGATAAGATCACCGCCGCGATCACCGTCGACGAAGGCTGTAACGGTCTTTCGCTTGCTCAATTTATTTATTACCGGCGAGATATTCGTGCCTTCCACGGCGATGGTGTTTTTAATTCCGTACTTAAGCAGATTCAACACATCCGCTCGGCCTTCCACCACTAATATAGCGTCAGAACTTTCGACATTTGGTCCTGCTGGTAATCCCTTGTAAGATGTTATTTCCTCCATTCTCACTGCCTGCTTCACTTCGTTCACCATCAGCTCACTCTCGATGCCCTTTTCGACAGCTTCATGCATGAGCTGCTTTGCTCGCTCTGTTATCCTCTTCCTCTTTGTCGCTCGTATGTCCTCGATCGTTGCAACGTTCACCTTCGCAATGCACGGACCTACTCTATCTATGGTTTCCAAAGAAGCAGCCAGTATTGCGGTCTCTACCTTGTCTAGTCCGGATGGAATGAGTATCTCTCCGCTTGACTTCCCGCCTTTAGACTCCACATTCACCTCTATTCTACCTATTCGGCTGCTCTTCTGCAAATCTCGTAGGTCTAATTCCTCACCTAATAATCCTTCTGTTTGGCCAAATATTGCACCCACCACGTCGGATTTCTCAACGAAACCCTCAGCCGTGATCTTAGCATGAATAACATATTTTGTAGTATCTACATCATGCATCTTAGTTTCCTCCTTTAAAGTTTCATCTCCTTTACCTTTTGACTTTACCATCGCCATACCGTACCTATCCATCATGGCTCTGGATCCTTACAGTTGTATATTATATTGTGGTTGATAAAAATAAAGCTTGTAATACTATACAACATCGACAGAATACAAGGCAATCAAGCGTTTGAGTTGGATTAGTGTAGATGTGCTTAAAACAGCCACACTAAAGGGGTATTTAAATGGCAATCAGCAATGGGGGGGCTATCTGAAAACGATATTGAAAAATCATTGCCACAGTACTATCAAAGTGATTCTTAAAGCGCGAACAAACTCAGTACTTCAGAACGCTACCTAGTTCCTGTAAGCCAAATTTTGTGGCCATACAGTATAACGTATTTATTGTTCGTAGTGCTGTAATGCCGCCATAACTCAACTCTCCGTTCAGATTGACGCTATTCAGAAAGTTAACAAAGAACTTATCTCATTTTTAGCATTATTCACGCAAAAGAAAGAACGGAGATTTCATAAAAAGAACATCTGACTGTTTGACTTGTTAAACGTCGCGTAACAAAAACCGTAACATTTATAAATTGGGACGAAAAAGAGAGATGCGGGTAGGTAGTAATATTAAGGAGCGGTTATAGAGAAGCTTTAGAAGAATAGAGGTAATAGGGAAAATGGAGTTGCTATTGTTGGCCCCCATTGCAGGGCTTGTTAGTTTAGTATTCGCAGCGTTTTTCGCTGTGTACACGCTGAAGCAGGATTCAGGGAGTGAGGAAATGAATGCTATCTCTGGTGCGATTCAAGAGGGCGCATCGGCGTACCTGAACCGTGAGTACCGGACAATCGCGGTCGTTGCAGTTATCATTGCGCTGATATTGGTCGTTGCACTTGCGAGCGGCTTTGAAGGTGGTTATTTTGATTCCGGACGGGTTGCACTCGGGTTCCTCGTGGGTGCCGCAGGGTCCGCAGCGGCGGGCTACATTGGCATGTCCGTGTCCACTCGGAGTAATACCAGGGTTGCACAGGCTGCATCCTCGGGCGTACGAAACGCGCTTGATATCGCGTTCAAAGGTGGTGCCGTAACCGGGCTTTCGGTGGTTGGGCTCGCATTACTGGGCACAAGTGTTTTTTACATTCTTTTCGGCGGCGGTTCGCATGCGGTGGACCTTGTCGTGGGCTATGGTTTCGGCGCTTCATTGATTTCACTGTTTGCGCGAATCGGCGGCGGTATTTACACCAAAGCCGCAGACGTTGGCGCTGACCTGGTGGGCAAGGTAGAGGCGGGCATTCCGGAGGACGATCCGCGAAACGCCGGTGTCATTGCGGACAACGTCGGTGACAACGTCGGTGACTGTGCAGGTATGGGTGCCGACCTCTTTGAGACCTACGTGGTCACGTCAATTGCAGCAATGCTCATTGGGGGTTTAATGGTAAATACCGGAGACGTAACAAGCATCTTCCCGGGCGTTGCATCAAGTTTAACACTTATCGAATATCCCCTGGTTTTAGGCGCGGTTGCCATCTTCGCGTCGATTATCGCTATTTTCGCGGTACGGATGGGTGCGAAAGAGAACATCATGGGCACGCTGTACAAGGGCGTGATTACTGCCGCAGTGCTCAGTGTCATTCTCTTCTATCCGGTAACGGTGGCGTTATTCGGCAGTAATTCGGCTGCGTATTCACTCTTCGCTTCTGCGGTTGTTGGGATCGTCATCATGGCGCTTATGGTCGTCACGACGGAATATTACACACAGGATCACGCACCCGTACGGTCAATAGCAGACGCGAGCAAGACGGGTGCGGGCACCAATCTCATTACCGGTCTTGCCGTGGGCATGATGTCCTTAGGCTGGCCGGTGATCATCATCTGTGGCGGGATACTGGTCGCGTATTTCGTGCCGTTCGTGGTTACCGGCGCGAGTACCGCAGGCCTGTACGGGATCGCGATTACTGCCGTCGCAATGCTCTCGACCACCGGTATCATCGTTGCACTCGATTCCTACGGGCCGATAACCGACAATGCGGGCGGTATCGCGGAGATGGCGGACTTACCGCCTGAGGTGCGCGCTACGACCGACAAGCTCGATGCCATTGGCAACACAACGAAAGCGGTAACCAAGGGCTATGCGGTTGCATCAGCGGCATTAGCTGCATTAGCGCTCTTCTCTGATTATTTGCATAAAATCGGCTTATCACCGGAAGAATTCAGTTTATTCAATCCACTCGTGCTCATCGGACTGTTAATCGGCGGGCTGTTACCCTTCATCTTCAGCTCGGTAATGATGCGTGCCGTGGGCAAAGGCGCGTTCAAGGTCGTTGAAGAGGTGCGGAGGCAATTCAAGGAGATACCGGGCATTTGGGAAGGCACCGCGAAGCCGGAATACGGCAAATGCGTTGATATCGTTACCGCGGCAGCGTTACGGGAGATGATCGTGCCCGGGATGATTGCCGTGGTGGTGCCCGTAGTAGTCGGACTCGTACTCGGTGCCATTGCACTTGGCGGGCTGCTCATCGGTGTGATTATTTCCGGGTTGATGCTTGCGTTGATGATGTCGAACGGCGGCGCCGCGTGGGACAATGCGAAGAAGATGATCGAGGATGGTTATCTCGGCGGTAAGGGCAGCGATGCGCATAAAGCCGCGGTCGTTGGCGATACGGTCGGCGATCCGTTCAAAGACACTGCAGGGCCTGCGATCAATCCGCTCATCAAGGCGATGAACATGGTTGCGATCCTGTTCTCATCGCTGTTCCTGGCAAGCGGTATTTTGCCGATGTGAAGGGATGAGGGAAATTGGCGAGTGAAGAAATCTCCTAACTTTATTTATTAAATGTGGAGAGGCGGTAAAGGATCCAAAATACACTTTACCCCCTTATTCACTTTTCATTCATCGTTTTTTTAAAGTTATAGCTACATCTGTCCCATCTTTACGCCTATATGTTCCTAATCTTTCGACCAAATCAGCCTTTAAATACTCGATTGCTTTTAATATTGTTCGAATATCTTCCTGTGAGAATGTCGTTTCTTTGCCTCGATGGATTATTTCATGTCGTTCGGCAAACAATCTGATTAGCTTTTCCCACATTCTGTCAGATGTTGAATTATTCTCATCCAGTGATTTCACGAGATCAATATCAAAAAAAGTTTTATAGGCAACTTTTGCACCATAACTATCTTTGAGATTTTGAAAATTAATTTTCTCTGTATTGGACTTAAATAAGACCTCATACAGCGACATAATGTCTGGATCATCCGGTGAATCATACGAATAAACATATCGGATTCCCAGGAATTCGTTATACGCCCTGATATCCTGCAAATATTTGCGGATGATTTTTCTTGTTTCGTTGGTTATCATGCGAGGCATACCCCCCTCTTGTGTATGATAAAACCATCTCGATCTCTTTAAAACAAATAGGTCACGTAAAAACGCCTCAAAAGTTGATACAATTACTATTATTGATTCTTCTTTTAATTTTGCTTCTAAAAAACGCTCTATTCGCGAAAGGTTCCTGTCAAATGCTTTAATCATTCGTTTAATTTCTTCGTATTCGTCGTTCATTTTGTTTCAGTTATAATTGGGTCCATTTGCAATTTAATTCTATTTTTTATTGTAAAATGTTACTTACTCTTTTTACATCTCGCCTTCTTATCAATTCCGGTGTCATCTTCTCGTAACCCAAACTAACCCGTAATCCCTTTCTTTAGGTAAGCTTCATGCGCTCCAATTCTTTATCTTCCATTTTTCTATTCTACATCCTTTTATCCGTTTTGAGCACCAGTCCGCATCCTTGCTGACGGCGTTCGCCCAAATGTGTCACTACCTCTACCCAAAACGCACAATCTTCTTTTAAACAGGGCACGTGCCACGCATCATCGCGGGGATCGCCGGGATTGCTCACGGCCAATTTAACTGCACTGAATACCGGACATATATCTCCCATCTATATCTCACCTCTCTTCCTTACCAGATCCCACTCTTTTTGTGACACGAGATTCACCAGCCACAGCTATGGTAATATCGCCCTATATATAAAAAACTTTCGGAAGTGCTCTGTCAAACCGAACAAAAAACAGAGGACCACCACAACGCTAAGAATCACCAAACGCTTTTTAACGCCTCAGTTTCGTCCCGGAACACGTAAACGATCCTTGCCGCATCTTTATCCATTTCTCCTGCTCGATACCGATTACACTCCCGCAGGGGCATTTAACTTCAGTCCCGTCGCGCACGCTGTAATCCTCAACTATTCGGGCTTTCCAGCAGTGCCACAACCTGCCTTTTCCCAGTTTTTGATATCTAAATATCTTTCTTTGACACGTAGCGCAGCGTATCGTGA